>CAKZMA010000629.1 GCA_937127375.1 uncultured Coleofasciculus sp.
AGTCCCTAAACCCGCCCCTACAGCCCTGATTAATTAAAGCCAATTTCAGTAACAATAGGTCGATTCTTTTATGTCAACCCAATTAACCTTAAATTTAAACAATCCTCACTTCACCTTACTCCATCGCGCCGGATTCAAATAAGGTGTGCAACGCCAGTAGATACTATCATGTCTGCTGAAATTCTTACACTTGGGTGGAGTCTTGTGCCTGCTTGTACTCGTTGCTAATATTCCTTCTAGGCGGACGAAGGAATTCAACGTAAGCCTTGACAGGTAAATGCCGCCCAGAATTGCGGTTGTGAGAAGAGATATTCATCTGGATCTGTTTTTATCGCCTGAATCTGTTTGGTTATTTGATAGTATTTACGATAGTCGCTTTCCCATTTAAAATAGTCGGATGAATCCGGTTGGCATTGGTTGCGCTTACGCCTTGCCTCTTTCCACTTTACTTCGGCTTGTTGGCAGAATTCTTTGATATCCTCTCGATTCAACAGTTCGTCTTTCTTGAGTTCCCGTAATTGAATTTGAGCTTGTCGCAACGCTTCCGGACGGCTTTTTCCCTGTTGTCGCTGCTGATAGTAAAAAATCGAAAATAAAGCTGTCGCTAAATCAGCCACTGACCAAAGGGTGCTAACCACACTTCTCGCCCCAGCACATAAAAATCCCGTCGAAAGGGTGAGGATATCATCGGTGATTTCCGGTAATCCTAAACCTGTCTCGCAGCAGGAGAGAAAGACATCGAATAAATCCGGTAAACGCCATCCCGGTGTCATTAATTGCCCCAATGTAATATGACTATCTGCTAATTTTAGCACCGATTCCAATGGATTATCCAGGCGAAATTCGGCATGGTGACTGGAGTGAATCACTTGGACTTGATGAACCAGTTGGCGATAATTTTTAACTGTGGCTTGAGTTTTCCCCTTTAATCGTAAATTATCGGGAATATTATGTAATCGGGCGATTTGTTCACCTTCAAAGCTAGCGAAAGGCAGGTCATCTGTGGCATCTTCCACCGTACCATACTGTGTGGCACAGAATCTCTCTCTATCGCGGCGTTGTTGGCAAAATGTCAAGATTTGACAACTGGGGGTATAACGGATAAGAAATCTGTCTCCGAAATAGGTTCTTATCTCACCCTTGTTGGAGTTGGGAGAGGAGTTCAATATCGGTAAAGCCGCAAAAGGAATTTGATGCAGCAATAAGTGAGGAATAATAATCAGTTCGTTAATCCCCTGTAAATGGTTGGTCATCAGTTCAGTCAGTTGCAGTCGTTGGGAGAGTTCACTGAGAAATGAGTTGATATTGCTTTTCCAGTTAAACTTATCCTCAATATAAGGCTGTAACCAGTTCTGAGAAATAAAATGTTGCAGGGTATTCATTCCTTGACCGGGACAAGTGTGAAGCGTCAGTTTATTTTGTCGTAGAATGAATAAATGTAGGTCGTTAGTCGTGGTATAGAAACTCAGAATGGCAGTAGTCGGTTCATCAATAAGTTGTTGGATCTGAGCAAAGTTAGGCGCATCAACTTTAATTTCTCCAGCCAGTACCGGATCAAGGCGTCTCAGTTGTTCCCAGACGTGCAGTTTGTCAGCTTCTAAGGATGCGATCGCGTCGTTTTCGGCTTGGAATGCGGCGCGGTTTTGGCGATGGCTATCCATCCCCATCAGTTCTCGATTATTACTGGATTTCTTCTGTGTTCGTTCTTGGTCAATTCGCTGTTGTAAATTATCAAACTTTTGCAACAATTCCTTGACATCTGGGGCAATTTCCTCACTCTGGTAAAGGTCATTACTTGCCATTAAATCGACCAAACGTTTAGCCCGCGATCGCTCGACGGTTTCTAGAGCTTTTTCTAATTGTCCAGCATTGATACAAGCTTGCACCATATTGTCATAAACATCAAGGGATTCGGCGAGAATCTCTTGGCGGCGGAAGTCGGATGTTACCCAACTGCGGCTAGTTTCTACAGCTTCAATCGCCAGATTATAACCCCCAATCGCTTCATCCCACCGTTGAGCCTTAAACGTTATATCGCCGAGCAGACGTCCAGACATTAGACAGTCTACTGGAAAAACCGTAGGTTGGAATATTTCTAGAGATAACTGTAAACAGGATATGGCTTGATCAACTAACCCCAATTTATGATAGGCATGAGCCAGATTATATTGAGTATCCGCCCAATCTTTAGGAAACGCGGCGCGAGTACAAACGTCTAAGGATATTTGTAAACAATGAATCTTTTGTTCAATTAACCCTAATTTGCCATAAAGATTAGCCAAATTATTTTGCAGTGTCGCCCAGTTTTGAGGATAAGCTCTCTTGGTATAGACTTGAGAGGCAGCTTCGTAACAGTTTAGGGCGGAGTTTACATTCTCTGTTTGGTTTCCTCGGAGACGCCGACTGTAGGCAGATGCTAAGTTGATTTGAGCCATCGCCCATTGTTCCGGCATATTCTCAATCGTCGCAATCTCTAGGGCTGTCTTGTAGCAGTGAATGGCTAATTCTATATTCTCGGCTGAATCACCCACAATCCTTTTTTCATAAGCAATACCCATACTAGTTTGACAACTCACCCAGTCTAACGGAAATGCCTCACGAGTACGGATTTCTAATGTTTTTTGGAAACATTGAATGGCGGCTTCTAAATTTTCGGTGGGGTCTCCTTTGATACGATTAGCATAGACAATTCCCAAATTTTGGTTAAGCATCGCCCAATTTTCTGGAGATGTCTCACGAGTATGAAAGAAGAGGGCATTTTTGCCGCTTTTAATCGCTAATTCGAGATTCTCTGATGGTTCACCCCCGACTCGTTCTCGGTACAAATTGACTAGATTGTTGTGCGTATTTGCCCATTGTTCGGGGAACGTCTCGCGGGAGCAAACGTGTAACACTGTTTGACAACATCTAATAGCCTGTTCCAAATTTTGAGCGCGATCGCCATGGATTCGTTTACGATAGGCAATGGCTAGATTGTTTTGACTATTTCCCCACATTTCGGGAGACGATTCAGGCGTAAAAATTTGTAAGGCGTTTTGATAATACTGAATTGCCTGTTCTATATTAGATCCACGATCGCCGTGAATTCTATGTTGGTATAAACCGCCCAAATCATTTTGCTGTGCTGCCCATATTTCCGGTAATAAGTCACGGCTAACAATATCGCCAACAACCTCATGGCAAGTAATGGCAATTTCTATATTGGTTCCTCGGTTGCCTTGGTTAAAATTAATCAACATATCACGGAATGCTGAAAGTGCGAATACACTCTGAAACGTTTCTCTTAATGATGGTTCTAGTTTCAATTTAGACAGGTCAGTTGTGGCTAATCGATAGAACTGAGCAAATTGCTCTGGTTTTATTTTAGACTGAATATACTTCCCTAATCCACGCAAAGCTTGGATAAAGCTCTGATCCAGTTTGTCTAGATTGGCTGCCAAGAATGAATATAAGACTTGTGGCTGATCAAAGTTATCGTAGCTTTGGCGCAATACCTCGAAGAGAAAACGGACAACTTGATCATTGGAGTCAAGTTGATTATTATTTAACTGATTAATGAGTCTTTTTCTACCCGAACGTTCAGCATAGTCTTTTGCCAATTCAGGCTGTCCATTATTAACACAAGCTTGCACCAATTTTTCATAGATATCAAAGGCTTCTGCTTTAATCTCTTGACGGCGAGATTCTGAATCTGCCCAATCTATGTTTTGTTCAATAGCTGCAATCGCTGTCGTAAAACCGACAATAGCTTCTAACCAGAATTGAGCCTCAAAAGCCATATAACCCATATTACTTGCGACTCGCCAGCACTGTTGAGGAAACTCTGTCGGTGTCCAGATTTCTAAAGCGGCTTGAAAACAAGCGATCGCGTCTGTAATTTTATGTTGGAATCGATACGCATTACCCAGATTCATTTGGGTTAATGCCCAGTCGTGAGGAAATGACTGGCGGGTGAACACTTGTAGGGCAGCATTGTAGGCGGTGATAGCGTTGTTTAAATTCTCCGTTGGTTCACCACTCATCTGATGCCAATGGTAGCAATAGATATTGCCCAAAACGGTTTGAGTTTTCGCCCAACCTTGCGGAAAAGCTGTGCGGGTATAGACTTGCAAAGCAGCTTGGCAAGCGGCGATTGCCATGTCCAGATTTATGGCTTTATCACCCTTAATCCGATGGCGGTAAGCCACAGCTAAATTCATTTGTGTCATTGCCCATGGTATCGGATCTCCTGCACGAGTGCGAACTTGTAAAGCGTTTTGGTAGGCGGCGATCGATTGTTCTAAGTTCTCCGATTTACTACCCCAAATCCGATCGCGGTATAGGTTTCCCAAATTATTTTGAATTTTGCCCCATTCTTCCGGAGACGTCTCACGGGTTGAGACTTGTAATGCTTTTTTAGCCGCATCAATCGCATTTTCCAGGTTCTCCGCTTGATCGCCCTTAATCCGTTGAGAATAAGCAATTGCCAACCTGTTTTGAGTATCTCCCCAGAGTTGAGGATTCCCCTCGCGGCTGATAACTTGCAAGGCGGCTTGATGACAGGCGATCGCCTCTTCTACATTTTCCATGCGATCGCCCAGTGGGAATTCACAAATGACACTTCCGAAGATGTTGAGAACCACCGCAAAGCCCTCTATTTTCTCGCCATCGGCTTGATCAAGCTGAGTAATTCCCCAACTCCGAAACCGCTGAATAAAATGGCGATCTTGCTCTAGGTAAGCTTGTAGAATCGGGTAAGCCGCTTCTGGATTACCATTACTCTTCGCTAAGGTGATCATGACTTGAGCCAAAAAGAGAGCAAATCCTTCTGAGTTAGCGGCGGGATTTGTCGGGTTAGTTGCATCAGTGAAGCGAGAAAAATTGCCAGCTAATCCAAGTTCTACCGTCAGGTTTTGAGCAATATTCATTAAAAAGTTAGCCACTTGGCGATCGCCTTTCTCTAGCAGCGTCATCGCCACCATTGTCATCATCTTAACTAAACCAGCATCAATCAGATTTGGGTGGCGCATCAAAATCTCTGCTTCCCTACCCGGAGGACAGTTCAGCAGAGCAAAAATAACTTTTAAATAAGCTTGTTGGCGTTTTTTGTTACTCCTTTTTTGTTTACCCTTGCCAAATCCCTTTGCCATATTTCTGTTTAAGCATCAAATTCATTATTCGTAGGGGCGCACCGACGTGCGCCCTTTTCCCGACGTGCGCCCTTACTTA
>CAKZMA010000630.1 GCA_937127375.1 uncultured Coleofasciculus sp.
AAATCTGTAGCGATTTAGACATTTATCTTTGTTTAATCCTATGCTTTTAATAAATGAATACTGATGATTGAGGGGAGAATTTGCTGGCTAAAGCACTATTAATCAATACCTCTCACCATATATGATTGATGGGTTAAGTTTGATATAGCGGTTTTGAGCCAACGGTCTAGGATTAGGTTCAAAGCTTTTTTGAAACACGTCTACTCATGCAAACAGGAGAAAATCTACTGATGCAGCAGCTTACAGTCAGTCAAGAGCTAGATTTCAATAGTGAAACGTACAAGGACGCCTATAGCCGCATCAACGCGATCGTGATCGAAGGGGAACAAGAAGCTTATGATAATTACATCCAACTGGCTGAATGGCTACCCGACCAAAAGGATGAGCTAGCCAGCCTAGCCAAGATGGAAAACCGCCATAAGAAGGGATTTCAAGCCTGTGGTCGAAACTTGAGTGTCACAGCGGATATGGAGTTTGCCAAGGAGTATTTCAGCGATTTACACCAAAACTTCCAAACCGCCGCCGCCTCAGGTAATATCGTTACCTGCTTGCTGATCCAATCGCTGATTATTGAATGTTTCGCGATCGCGGCTTACAACATTTACATTCCCGTTGCTGATCCCTTTGCCCGCAAAATCACCGAAGGTGTGGTCAAAGACGAGTACATGCACCTGAATTTTGGCGAAGAGTGGCTCAAGCAGAACTTTGAAGCCTCGAAAACCGAACTCGAACAAGCCAATAAGCAAAACTTGCCCCTGGTTTGGCGGATGCTCAACCAAGTTGAGAAGGATGCTCATATCCTGGGAATGGAAAAAGATGCTCTCGTAGAAGACTTCATGATCGCTTACGGTGAAGCCCTCAGCAACATCGGCTTTACCACCCGTGACATCATGCGGATGTCCGCCTACGGATTGACAGCAGCCTAGCTCAACCTAGATGTAATCGTCGAATGTAGAGACGTAGCATGCTACGTCTCTACTCAATCAGGGCGGGTTTAGTCACATCCGGGTGAGGCAAGAAACGATAGTAGTGAAACCCGCCCCTACAAACATCACGCGCCATGCGCTCAAGCAAAGCGAAGGGTCAAAACTTAAACCATCACCCCCATCTCCCCAATATTCCTGATAAGATTTTTTAAAGTCCTTAACAAATTCTTAGTCTAATTTCCCATTTTCCCCTGATTAACAGCCTTACCAGCGAGCAGTAAATGTTTGGTCTTATCGGTCACCTCACCAGTTTGCAACACGCCCAAGCCGTCGCCAGAGATCTAGGCTACCCAGAATATGCTGATCAAGGGTTAGATTTTTGGTGCAGCGCCCCTCCCCAAATCGTGGACACCATTAAGGTGACTAGCCTAACCGGGGAGACGATAGAAGGACGCTATGTGGAATCGTGCTTTTTGCCAGAGATGCTAGCCACGCGCCGGATTAAAGCCGCTATCCGTAAAGTTCTCAACGCGATGGCTCATGCTCAAAAAAACGGCATTGACATTACCGCATTAGGTGGCTTTTCGTCAATTATTTTTGAAGAATTCCACTTATATGAGAAAAGCCAGGTTCGCAATATCAAGTTAGAGTTTGAGCGCTTCACCACCGGTAACACCCACACGGCATATATCCTATGCGCCCAAGTCGAACAAGGGGCGCAAAAGCTGGGCATTGACCTGTCAAAAGCTACCGTGGCAGTTTGTGGAGCAACGGGCGATATTGGCAGTGCCGTTTGTCGTTGGCTCAATACCCGCACCGATGTCGCCGAGATTCTCTTAACTGCCCGTAACCAGGAACGATTGCAAGCTTTACAAGATCAACTTGGGCGCGGCAAGATCATGGGATTGGAGGAGGCGCTACCCCAAGCGGATATTATTGTCTGGGTAGCGAGTATGTCCAAGGGCATTGACATTGATGCCTCGGTGCTAAAGAAGCCCTGTCTGCTGATTGATGGGGGGTATCCCAAGAATTTAGCCACTAAGTTACAACATCCCGACATTTATGTTCTCAATGGAGGCATTGTCGAGCATTCATTGGATATCGACTGGAAAATTATGCAAATCGTGGAAATGAAAGATCCAGGACGCCAGCTATTTGCCTGCTTCGCCGAGTCGATGCTCTTAGAATTTGAAAATTGGTATACCAACTTTTCCTGGGGACGGAATCAGATTACGGTAGACAAGATGGAAAAAATTGGACGGGTGTCAATTAAACATGGATTTAGACCGCTGCTGAACGTTTAAGGGATAAAACGACTGACCCATGACCACTGCAAACCGGATTTTTCTGCTGGACTTTGAGAAGCCCCTGTATGAATTAGAGACCCGAATTAACCAAATTCGCGAACTCGCCCAGGAAAACAATGTCGATGTCTCTGACCAAATTCGTCAGTTAGAAGCACGGGCGGTACAACTACGTCAAGAAATTTTTAGTAGTTTATCTCCAGCCCAACGGCTTCAGTTAGCCCGTCATCCCCGGCGTCCGAGTACGCTGGATTATATTCAGGCGATTAGTGATGAATGGATGGAATTACACGGCGATCGCGGCGGCTATGATGATCCAGCATTAGTCGGTGGGATTGGGCGCTTAGGCGGGCGTCCGGTGGTGATGTTAGGGCATCAAAAGGGACGGGATACCAAAGATAATGTGGCGCGGAACTTTGGCATGGCGTCGCCCGGTGGCTACCGTAAGGCGATGCGGCTGATGGAACATGCTAATCGCTTCGGGATGCCGATTTTAACGTTTATTGATACACCGGGGGCTTGGGCAGGTGTTGATGCGGAAAAATTAGGTCAAGGGGAAGCGATCGCCTATAATCTTCGGGAAATGTTTCGCCTGGATGTGCCGATTATCTGTACGGTGATTGGCGAAGGCGGATCGGGTGGTGCTTTGGGAATTGGCGTGGGCGATCGCATTCTCATGCTGGAACAAGCCGTTTATACGGTTGCTACTCCCGAAGCCTGTGCCGCGATTCTCTGGAAAGATGCCGCTAAAGCCCCCCAAGCCGCCACTGCGCTGCGGATAACCGCCTGGGATCTCAAAGATTTAGGAATTTTGGATCAATTAGTGCCTGAACCCTTAGGCAGCGCTCATTCTGACCCCTTAACCGCCGCTGCAACGCTTAAAGCTGCCCTCCTGCAAAATCTGAAAGATTTATCTCGGTTGAGTCCCAAGGAACGTCGGGAGTTACGCTATCAGAAGTTTCGCCATATTGGGGTTTTTACTGAGCTACATGCTTGAAAATGGTTTGAGCGTTACAATAATTAAGGGGAATTTGGCATCCAACTGAAGTAAGAAGGATAAAAGCTGAATTATCCTTCCGACTTCTGCCCTTTTGTCAATGGAACCCAGATAGTCGTATAATTAGATCTGTAACAATTCTTCACAACTTAGCGTCAGGACGTTAATCCATCAGCAAGTCAACCCTAGCTTGATCCAAGTGTCACCCTAGCCATTCGGGATTAACTGTCAAACTTTATTGTTTGTCCGACAAAGAAGCTCGGAGAACGTTGGTTGTGTTCGATATTGTCTATAGGCGGCTGTCGTTGAATCAATTAGTCAGATTACAACAATTTGCTGCTTATCATAGCAGTTGGCGATCGCATGAGGTATACGATTGTCCTCCTTAATCTTCCTTGTCCCAATTGGGGATAAATACAGAATCAAAAAGGGGAAAATTGTTGTATCCAGGGCTTTTTGGTGAGAATGTAGCCGCAAGAAATGATTGGCTGTTGCTTTAATTCAAATGTTTGTTAGCGGACTCTTTCCTCCCCTAATACCCTTATGAGTTAATCGGGGAACCCTTGCCGCATCTCAGTTGGAAAATTTTATGACGTCTTCCGTTAAAAAACGTGCCTTGATTACTGGCGCAAGTAGTGGTATTGGCAAAGCTACGGCTTTAGCCTTTGCCAAAGCCGGAATTGATCTGGCATTAGTCAGTCGTTCCCAGGACAAATTAGAGGCAGTAGCCACCGCCGCCCGAGACGCTGGAGTTAATGCTCAATCCTATCACCTGGATCTGAGTCAACTCGATCAGGTCAAAACTAAGATAGAAGCGATCGCGGCTGAATTTGCCTCCCTGGATATTTTGGTCAACAATGCGGGTATGGGCTATACCGGGACGCTGACGGAAACCCCCTTAGCGGACTGGCAGCAGGTAATGGATCTCAATCTTACCAGTGTATGGCAATGCATTCTTGGTGTTTTACCCACCATGCGCCAGCAGCAACACGGCACAATTATTAATGTGGCATCCATTGCGGGTCAGCAACCGTTTCCCGGTTGGGGTGCCTACAACGTTAGCAAAGCCGGATTGATTGCCCTATCCAAAACCCTAGCGGCTGAAGAACGCGCCCATGGTATTCGGGTGGTGACAGTCTGTCCAGGTGCAGTGAATACGCCAATCTGGGATACAGACACCGTAAAAGCCGACTTGAATCGGTCAGCCATGTTAACCCCCGAAATTGTTGCCCAATCTATTCTACACACCGCTTTAATGCCCCAAGCGGCTGTTATCGATTCCCTAACCGTGATGCCCAGTGCCGGAACTCTCTAGAACGACACCATCCGACCTTCCCATCCAACCTTGTCAAGATTATCAATACTACCTAATTATGACTATTGCTTCCTCCAATGGTTTGAATCGCTCTGACTCTATGACACCTGTAAATCGTAACACTTCCACCACTCAAGTTGAACCCCGTCCTGATCGCAATACCCAGAATGGTCAGCAACCCCAGCTACGGCTTCCTGGAGAAGCCTCAACTGAAGACATGATGGACGCGGTGCGGACGCTACTTTTAGGCGTTGGCGAAGATCCCGAACGTGAGGGATTACTGAAAACCCCAAAACGAGTCACGGAAGCCATGCGGTTTTTGACCGGTGGCTACAATCAGTCCCTAGAAGAATTAGTGAATGGGGCGATTTTTGATGAAGGTCACAACGAAATGGTGTTAGTACGGGATATTAACTTCTTTAGCCTGTGTGAACACCACATGCTGCCATTTATGGGACGGGCGCACGTTGCTTATATTCCCAATCAGAAAGTTGTGGGACTGAGTAAGTTAGCGCGTGTTGTGGAAATGTATGCACGGCGGCTACAGGTTCAGGAACGCCTAACCCGTCAGATTGCCGAAGCCATTCAAACTATTTTAGAACCCCAGGGAGTGGCTATAGTCATGGAAGCCACTCACATGTGTATGGTGATGCGGGGGGTACAGAAACCCGGTTCCTGGACAGTAACTAGCGCCATGGTGGGTGTGTTCCAAGAGGAACAGAAAACTCGTGAAGAGTTTCTCAATTTAATTCGCCATCAACCGAGTTTTATGTAGTTCAGGGTGGAGGGTTTCACGGGATTTGGAAAACCTCTCTCCAAACCTCTCTCCTACAAGGAGAGAGGCTTTGAATTCTCCCCCTTCCGATCCCCCTCCCGTCCCCCTTATCGATCCCCCT
>CAKZMA010000631.1 GCA_937127375.1 uncultured Coleofasciculus sp.
AGATTGAAACGGGTTTGAACGGGCGACCCGAACCAATTGAGTGGAATGGTGTTGTTAATTTAGTAGGACTTACGCTTTCTTTACGACACAGGCACTACCTGTAGGGGCACGGCAATGCCGTGCCCCTACCCTAAATGGCGTTTATGCGTAAGTCCTGTTTAGGTCAGCGGGTCGCCCCTACGGATAAAAATTGGCTAGGAACTAGAAATCAGGAAATGTGTAACCGACGCCAAGGATAATCCCGATATCAGTTTCATCTTCGATAAAACCAATATTAATTGAGCCGTTGGCGACAAAGGAACGCGACAAGGGTACATCCACTCCCCCAGTGAGTAAGAATCCGATATTGTCATCGCTATCTGTTGACAAAGCGACACCCCCACCTAAAAACGGCGCAAAGCGTACAGGTTCAAAGGGATCAACACGGGGAATCAGAAAGTCGTAAGTCAGCGGAACCATAAAAAGTGCATCATCGCCAATAATTACACCCGGGCGCAGGGATAGGTTACGAGATAAACCAATTTTGCCATTTATAACAAACCCAGCATCCCCTAAAGCTGTTCCGCCACCATCATCGGTAGCCTCATCATCATCATCTTCAGTTAAACCAATGTTGATACCAATTCCTACATAGTTAGGAACGCCGGGAGTTCCTCGGCGGATATCTAGGTCAGTTTGAGCGAGAGTCTGTGACTCATTCAAGACAATTTCTGCATCCTGAGTCGGTTGTAGGGTTAGCGCCTCAGCAGATGATGTCAGGGATTCGGGGATAGGCTGAGTCGCGATCGCATCCTCTGGACTGATACGCTTTAGAGATGAGGCTGGAAAATCTGCAACCGTTGGATTCACTGAACTCTGGGCGGTAGCTGAATTGTTGGTGAGTCCTTTACTCCAGGACACCGAAGGCGGTGGTGAGTCTACCGTAGCCCTGGGTATCGGTGTTACTTCTGGGAATGAAAACCCAGCCGGGAGATTAACTGCATCCTGAGTCAGTGCGGGGTCACCTGTCAGTCGATTAACCCAAGCATTGGCGGGTTCAGCCGTCCCCTCAGCGCGTATTTCAGCCGCAATGGATTCTAAGCTAGTCAATGATCCCCCTGGACTGGATACTTGAGCGTGAACGGGTAAGGGATGGTTCCCCATGGTGACTACCCCTAAACCAACGCCGTAAGTAACGGAGCGTAAAAGATTATGTTTCAAGGTCACTCCTCGACAAAAAATGTAAAGATTGAATCAGCAAAACCGATTTGCTTATTATTGTCTAGGATTGCGGCTTCCTAGCCACTAAGTCAATATAGTTCCTAATTTTGCGGAAGATCGCGGAAATTAGTTGGCAAGAGTAATCTTAACTGGGTGAACTACTACACCCTCTATCCCGTTGCCAAAAGCATCTGGGACTACTTTACGAATGATGTTGTAACTGCCGTTGATGTCAGCGTTGAATTTGATGCCGATTTTCGATTTGTACAACCCACGCTTAACACGACGACCGCTAAATTTTGCTGTTTTCGCCTCTGGACTTCCGTGAACAGGAATACAATCTCCATCCAGGAAACTAGCAACCGACGTATAAGATTCTTCAGTGATGATGACTTTTATGCCAACCCGTTCAGCTTTATAGGTCAACATCTTGATTAATCTTGCATGGGGAACGCTGGTAAAGTTTTGATTGTTCACCTTACCGATACAGATTCCCTGCTTCCAGTTCTCGTTTTTGCCAATCACAAGAGTTGATATATTGTTCTCAACTAACTGATTGATAATAAACCGACTGGATTTATGCAGATAGTCGTCAATCTTGAATCCTCGCTTGGCTGATAAACGCTGAATTCTCTTTGACGTTTTCCTGTTTCCTTTGAGTTGAGATTGTCCCTCGGCTTTTTTCTTGTTGTAGTAATTGTTGATCGCTTTAACCGGTCTGCCGTTAATCAGGAAAGGTTTGAATCCTTTTTGATTTGAAGTTACAGCCGCTAAGTTGTTCAGTCCAATATCTACACCAGCTACCGCTTCACCGTTAACCAATTGCTGAATGGGTTGCTCATAAATCACCTCAATCACGTAGTAACTAAGGCGGGGAACAATTCTTACTTCATTGATATCCTGCTTGTGGCTAGATATCATCAGGTTGGTTCCCGATGGCTTGATCCATCCTTTTTTCAACTCTTTCAAGCTAATAGCCTGGATGGTGTAAACTAACAGATTACGCCCCTTCTCTTTATCTTTATACTTGGGAAGCTTGGGTTTACCCTTGAATAAGACTGGGTTTTTCTTATATGCCTTATTTGCTTCTTTCCAGGCTTTCCAGTTCCTGTCCAAGCACCGCAGGACTTGTTGAGAGACTTTGCGAGGTAAGGCACAATAAGACTCCTCTAGTCGCATTCGAGATGCCATCTCGTTGTAGGAGAGGATTTGATGGGTTTTAAAGAAATGTTGACGAATTTCGTAATTGGCTCGGTTGTAAAGATTTTTCGACTTGAAGGCTAAGTCATCAATCTCTTTCCATTTTCGAGTGCCTTGACGAACTACGTGCTTCTCAACAAGTTTCATTATCTTAGAGATGCGTAATCCAATAATTTTCTGCGGTAATTTTCCAGAACCTCTGTATAGATTACCGCAACTTGCCCTAATTTTCCGTATTCTTAATGAATGGAAACAATACTCATTGCTTGTACAACCTTTTGAGAAATAAACGGGAGAAGGTCTGGATTTTGACTCTGAGTTTTGCTTTCCGTGAATACAACCAGTAAATACGGTAACATTGACGGGATCTCGATGTAAGCCGCATCATGGCGCACTTGGGTGGAACAGCCGGATTTAGACCACAACTGAGCCTCTGGCGGAAGACCACCGCCTAAGAATCCGGTAATCTGATGATTATTATCGTGGACATCAGCTGAATTTAGGCTGTGTTTAAGCAGACTCATCATCACCTGCGATCGCACGGAGGATACCGCCACCCCACCCACGATACTATGAAGTAGCCGTGCTGTGGCATTTGTGGTTAACATATTCCGATTTTCCATCAAGGTTCCCATAAATAGCCGTTCCCGACCATAGGGTCCATCACTCCAGGTTTTTTGATTGACGTTAATCGACTCTAAATCTTGCCAACCCAGGGATTGAAAGTAACGATTAACAATATTACGTTGTAGCTTCCAGGTTTCAAAGGGACCAAGGGTTAACCCTGGACCACTGGTGGTTCCACTCAAGATATCGACGACTAAACTTAAAGCATCATGGCTAGCATCAACCATCATCGCCTTAATTGCCCGTTCCAGTTCATCCGATGATTCAACCATGGCACTTTCTAACCATTCTTGGATAGCGACCAGATAAAATAGGGCAACCAAATCCGCTGGGTAAATTCGCTCAACCCCTCGATAACTAAAGCCTCGGACAGGATATTTCCAAAATTCATCAGCCGAAAGCGCCCCCCCTGTATTGACGGGAATCGGGGGATCATAAACCATCCAGGTGAGAGCAATGTGATTGCGGGCGAATCCAGGAAACTCTAACCAGGTGGCGTCGAGAATCTCTGTACCAATTTTTTCGAGTTGGTCGTCCTTACGAAAGAATGTCATAATCGGGTCTCAACAAGTGATGTCAACGCTTACCAATATGGTTGTATTCCAAGAATTATCTGAATTAAAACATGGTGAGTACCGTTGTCGTGTTAATTTAGACCTCTATGATTCTCCCGCTTGTGCTAGTTTAGCCACTCAAGCGGCGGCTGGACGCCATTTACACGCCTTGTTATCCACAGCCAGGGATCAAGCAGTAGAGGTGCAGTTATGTGAGGATGGATATCAGGCTTGGTTACGAGTCGAGGATATCAGTCAACTGGAAATCGCCTCTCAACCTTATCACGCGATCGCCTTTGGCGCTGAGCTTCGCTCAATCGCCTTTGGCGCTGAGCTTCGCTCAATCGCACTCTCCCGCCCTCAAATCCAAGACCGACTCCCAGAGGTGATAGCATTTACCAAAAAAGCGATGCAGCAGCCGAATTATTACCTGTGGGGAGGAACAGTGGGACCCAATTATGATTGTTCCGGATTGATGCAAGCAGCATTTGCAGCGTCGGGAATTTGGTTACCCAGAGATTCTTATCAGCAGCAGGCGTTTACTGAATCAATTCCTTTAGCCGAAGCGCAAGCGGGTGATCTAGTATTTTTTGGCACACCTGAGAAAATTAATCATGTGGGTCTTTTTTTAGGTGATGGATATTATATTCACAGTTCGGGGAAAGAACAAGGTCGTAATGGGATTGGCATTGATCAGCTTTCGGCTCAAGGAGATAACGTGAGTCGAACCTATTATCAGCAGTTTAGGGGAATAGGGCGGGTTATTGCCAGTTATTGCCCCTGATATAATTATTTTCTTAACGTTCCCAGTCCGTAGTAAGCACTTTAGTGCTTATCAATAAATTATTAAGGCACTAAAGTGCCTACTACAAACAACGACTAACTCAATTCCCAATCTAGACAAAATTCTCCCGGACGTCCCCAGGGATAAACAGCACAGTTAATCCCATCTCTGCCATGATAATACTGACAAACTTTGCAGGGTTGAGACTGTTCGAGTTTTGCCTGTAAACTATTCCAGTTTTTCTCAACCATTAAGCGGTAATGATTGGCTCGTAGATGATAGGGTTCAATTGTCAAAGCTTTTTCAAAAGCTGCCAACGCCTTCTCGTAAAGTTTAATCATTTGGGAACCATACTCAGTCCAGGGTTGGACACGGCATTCATAGAGTTGAATAATCTTGAAAATAAGAATACCGTAATCTGTCCACATATCAGCCGAAGCCATTTGCGGTTCTTTTTTCGTATCCAATAACACTCGTTTCAGAGTATCTAGCAATTCTCTCGGTTGCCAAGGTTTACCGACATAAGCCTCAGCGTGTTTAATACCATAGGAAAGGGCTAAACGCTGTCCTTTTCCGGTTAAAAGAACCACAGGAATATTTTGGGTGTGGGGATTTGCCTTGATTAGGCGACAAACCCTGTAGCCATCAATCCGGGGAATCAGCAGATCCAATAGCACTAAATCGGGAGAATTGCTCTGAATTTGCTGAAGTGCTTCTACACCATCACGGGCTTGAATGACATTCCACCCACTCCACGTTAACTGCTGAGAAACGCATTCCCGCTGGCTGAGAGAATCTTCGACAACTAAAACAGTATTCATTAATAACAACCTGCTGACTGGAGGAAGCTTTCGTGCGACTAGCGCAGATTAGGTTAAGTGTACCCATTTCTCCCAGGTTTCTGATCACCCCTAATAGAATTGCCGTTTCAGCAGGCGATCGCACAATTTTTTGGTATACTTTTCATCACAGACAAAACATAATAATTTGTAGGGGGGTTTTACCTTACCTGTTGCGACAAAACCCTAATTCAATAAACCCGCCCAGACCACAACCATTAACTTATATACTCCAG
>CAKZMA010000632.1 GCA_937127375.1 uncultured Coleofasciculus sp.
TATAGTAAAAGATGTGTGTGTGAGAAGTGTAATAGACAAGCATGTTAACTGTTCTTGCGGCTGCCAGTGTTCTGGCGAGTATCCTCCTGACCAATATCATTAAACGACGCTTCAGCAACCACTTACTAGACATCCCCAACGATCGCAGTTCCCATACCCAACCCACTCCCCGTGGTGGTGGCTTGGGTTTCATCCTGGCGTTTGCCATAACGGGATTAATTGCCTCTCTATTCGCCCGTTATTTCCCTCAACTCCTACCCCACCCCTTAATTAACCCAAATCCAACCTTCCTGTGGCTCATCCTCACCCCCCTAGCCATCATTGGTATCATTGATGACCGCCAAGGGCTTCCCGCCAGAATACGCTACCTCGTACATCTGTCCGTCGCCAGCCTCGCGATCGCGTGTTTCGGTTCTTTCCCCCTACCCTGGCTCCCTAACTTCGATATACCAGGTCAAATAATCGCGATCGCACTCACCCTCATTGGCATCACCGCCCTAATTAATTTCTACAACTTTATGGATGGTTTAGATGGTCTGGTTGCCAGTGTGACCGCCCTCCAGATGGCATTCCTAGCACTTTACCTCAACCAACCCCTGTTCTGGCTGCTTACCGCCGCCCTCCTGGGTTTTCTCTGGTGGAATTGGTCTCCCGCGAAAATCTTTATGGGCGATGCGGGTAGCACTGTCTTGGGAGCGAGTGTCGCCATCGCCCTACTTAACAGCCATAATCCCGTGCAAGCCTGGTCTGCTTTGGCTGTAACCCTCCCCCTCACCGCTGATGCCATTTATACTCTAATCCGTCGCTTTATTCGCCAAGAAAACATCTTTAAAGGACATCGTAGCCACCTTTACCAGCGGCTTCAGCAATCTGGTTGGACTCATCGCCAAGTTGCCCTCACCTACCTGATTGCCACCAGTATAATTGTCCTATTCATTACCACTCTTGGTACTTTGGGGAGTTGGTTCAGTTTAGTCGGGGTACTCATGGCGATCGCGATCGCGGAAATGTATCTCCAGGCGAAAAGGGCGATCGTTTAAAATGTCGCCCCTACCCGATCCCCGACTTCTTCAAGAAGTCGGGGATCTAACTCACATAATCAGACGGGTGATTCTAGGCTCAATCCATCATCTCGCGATCGCGAAACGTTGCTTCCCAGTATAATGTCGGCAAAATCATTGTTCTCAGTCGAATGGCATACTGATTAAGGCTGGTGGGCAATGCCCACCCTACTGGCGTGGCACACCTTATTTGGTGGATTAGAATTGTAGGGGCGCATGGCGTGCGCCCGGTTTAAACGTCAAATCTATTCCACAATTTTAGCTGTGTCACGCCACTACGGTCTATCTCGCGATCGCGAAACGTTGCTCCCCAGCAATGTCTAGATAGGCGGATAGCTACAGCGGATATTTTAAAAACCGAATTGGCGCACTGGCAAGAAGAACGAAATCAGGAAAATACGAAAGTTAAATGGCAATTCACAACCGAAGATGCTCGGATGAAACTTCATCATCTTTACCTACAATTTTAAGCTTGCCAAGCCACTACGGTATATCCTGACTTTTCACTTTTTTTTTGCACAGAAGGGAGAGGTTCGGAGAGAGGTTTGGAGAGAGGTTTTCCAGATCCCGTGAAAAGTAAGGCGGTATATCAAGGGTGGAGGCGATCCCCAACAGTTCGTGTAGGGGCGACCCGCACGGCACCAATCAACGCCTGTATCCACTCAATGGGATCGGGTCGCCCTTTACTCAACCAAAAATTCCAACATTGCCAACGCTACCCGTTAGGATGAGCGATGGGATAATTGATCCTGAGAATCCAGATTAACTGCTATGCCATCTCAAACCTTAAAATACGCTTACTTTCCCGGTTGTGTCGCCCAAGGCGCTTGCCGAGAATTGTACCAATCCACCGCCGCCCTGACTCAAGCCTTGGGCATTGAACTGATTGAACTGAAAAAAGCTTCCTGTTGCGGTTCTGGCACATTTAAGGAAGATTCCCGATTGCTGGAAGATACCGTAAATGCCCGTAATATTGCCTTGGCGGAGGAACTCAATCTCCCCCTGTTAACCCATTGCAGCACCTGTCAGGGGGTTATTGGTCATGTTGATGAACGCCTGAAGGACTTTCAACAGAGTGATCCGGGCTATATTGATCAAGTTAATGGCTTACTGAAAAAAGAGGGGTGTTCTCCTTATAAAGGGAACAGTGAGGTCAAGCACTTGCTGTGGGCGTTAGTCACCGATTATGGACTAGACGCCTTACAAGAACGGGTCACTCGAAAGTTAAGCGGGTTAAAATGTGCTGCGTTCTATGGCTGTTATTTGCTGCGAGGACAAACCACAATCCCTTATGACAACCCGTTTCACCCCGAATCGATGGAAAATGTATTCCGATCCGTTGGCGCAACTCCGGTTTATTATCGCGGACGAACCCAATGTTGTGGTTGGCCCATTGCCAGTTATGCGACTGAGCAATCCTTCCAAATGGCAGGGAAAAATATCCAAGAAGCCATTGACGCTGGGGCAGATTGTATGGTAACACCTTGCCCTTTATGCCACCTTAATCTTGACTCTCGTCAACCGGAAGTGGAAAAGGTAATTGAGCGTAAGCTGGGATTACCTGTATTACATTTACCGCAATTGGTGGCTTTGGCGCTAGGGATTCCACCCAAGGAGTTAGGCTTGAGTAAGCATATTGTGTCCACACGATCTGTTTTAGAGAAATTGGGCTTATAATCCATTCCCCTACCCGATCCCCGACTTCTTGAAGGTTGGGGATCTAAATTGAATGTCACGCTCCTGGTATGCTGGTGGGTTGAGCGAAGCCGAGCGGGTTGAGCGAAGCCGAAACCCACCCTACGGTATATCAAAGCTTTTGGCGATCTCATAATGCCCGCTTTTGAGTGCCATTCGATCTAAATTAGCGATCGCATCCGCAACGGATGAACGAAACATTTATAATTCCCCTGTAGGGGCGACCCGCTTGACCTAATTCACAACACCAGTCCATTCAATGGGGTCGGGTCGCCCTTTACTCAACCGCTCTGGCTCCCTATCAACCCAACACTCCACCAGTCCTGTAAATAATACTCAAACCCTTACATAAACGAATGACGAATGACGAATGACGATCCAAACCGTTCACTGTAATTGTTCCCACCTACTTATATGGATATTTTAATCGTTGAAGATGAAGCGGAAATCGCCAAGCTCATCCAACTTACCCTAGAACGGGAAGGATTCACCAGCTACTCCTGTCGCGATGGACTAGCCGCCATGCAAGCCTTCCAAACCCAGCAACCGGATGTAATTATTCTCGACTTAATGCTACCTGGATTGGATGGACTAGAAGTGTGCGCCCGAATTCGCCAAAAACCGGGACCCAAAGACCCCTATATTCTAATGCTGACGGCGAAGGGAGAGGAAATTGACCGCGTAATTGGGCTATCAACGGGTGCGGATGATTACCTGGTCAAACCCTTTAGCCCTACCGAACTGGTGGCTAGAGTCCGGGCGCTATTGCGGCGTAGTTTGCGTCACGGTGGACAGTCCCTCGTCTACCGTACCCAACATTTTACCGTGGATGTAGATCAACATACTGCCAGCCGCCAACTCGATTCTGAGGAATCAGAACCCCTAGATTTAACCACATTAGAATTTAATCTGTTGGCAACCTTTACCAGTCAACCCGGTCGAGTTTGGAATCGTACTCAACTAATTGATAAACTGTGGGGGAATGACTTTTTTGGCGATGAACGGGTAGTTGATACCCATGTCGCCCGGTTACGGAAAAAAATCGAACCAGACCCCAGTAATCCAACGTTTGTTAAGACCGTTATTGGTGTTGGTTATAAATTTGAAGATAACCGTGTAGACTAAACTTATAGAAACTTGTAGTTTAGTCTTTCATACTGGGTTAACCCGTATCGGCTGCACGGCGTCGCCCCCGACAATATCCCAAGAAGCTTCCTTATACTTTACTATATATCTACAATTTTCTACAATGCAAACCCGCAACAGTTTAGAACCCCTGCCTGTAAAGAAACACCAAAGCGGGCAATCCGACCGTCTGTAGGGGACTCTTCATGAAGAATTACCTACTAGGCTAGGGTCTTTCAACCCGTTTTAACGGGTTTTAGCTTTTAGCCCGAACTTGAGTTCAGGGCTTGAGTTCAGGGCTTCACTTAAGCCTTAAGCCAAGCCCACAAAGCCAAAATTTTATCGAACCCCATGAGTAAAACAGGTTTACGCCGTCGCAAATCCTTACCCTTAGTCTCACGCCTGTTTCTCTCCCACCTGTTGGTAATGATTGTCGGCGTGGGTTCCCTGTTAATTATTAGTAAAGTGTCTTCGCCGCGCTTTTTTATTTTGCATTTGCAACAATTAGAAGGCAAAGGCGTCATCTTCCGGGTTGCCCGTACCTCTCTATTAAAAGGATTTCAAACTGCCTGGAATCGCGGCACATTTTGGTCGGTTATTGTTGGCACTACAGCAGCCGGGGGACTCAGTTATTGGTTATCTCGTCGCATCGTCAAACCCCTGACTCAAATTGAAGACATTACCCAACAATTTGCCGCAGGTAAGCTGGATAAACGACTTCCGCCCAGTGAAATTCCTGAAATTAATCAACTCGCCAGCAGTTTTAATCAAATGGCAGTGAGTTTAGAAGATGTGGAACAGCGGCGGCGAGATTTAGTCAGTGATTTGACTCATGAACTGCGAACGCCTTTGACGGTACTAAGAGGTTATTTAGAAGAACTGGCTACACAACGGATGGACGCAACGCCTGCGATGTATCAGCAGTTGGCAAAAGAAACGCGCCGATTGGAACGGTTAATTAATGATTTACAGGAACTCTCGAAAGCGGAAGCGGGTTATCTGCCGATTAAAGTGGAACCTCTGAATGTGCGTCCCTTGTTAGAATCACTGGTGCAAAAGTTTGCGGATCAGGTGTTGGAAGAAGGTCCCGTATTGCAGTTAGATTGTCCCGAAAAATTGCCGCAAGTATTGGCGGATAGTGACCGATTAGAACAGGTACTGGTGAATCTTTTAGGCAATGCCATTCGCCATACTCAAACAGGTGCGATTACGGTGCGGGTGTGGGTAGAACGGGATGGAAGAAAAGGTATTATTTCTCGGTTATGGATTGCGGTAACGGATACAGGGATGGGGATTGCCCCAGAGGATCTTCCTCATGTGTTTGAACGGTTCTGGCGGGCGGAAAAGTCGCGCAATCCGCACACTGGCGGAACGGGGATCGGGTTAGCGATATCAAAGCGATTGGTGGAATTGCAAGGAGGTGAGATTGAGGTTGAAAGTCAGTTAGGGGTAGGCAGTACGTTTCGGTTTTATCTGCCATTGGCGTGACTTTTGTGTCAAGGTAAACAGAGATTCAGTTCCTTCGCTACATTTAAGTTGTAGAGACGTTGCATGCAACGTCTCTACAAAATGATACGTCCTAACCGCTATGGCGATTGCTATAAAACGGAAAATCGGTTAATAAATTTCCCCGGAGATGATCAAAAAAATACCTGTGGTCTCCCTGTAGGGACGACCCGCTTGCACTAATTAACAACTCTAATTCACTTAATTGACTCGGGTCGCCCTCTCCTCAAGGTTCTGTGTCAGAAGGTATTTCTTGACAAATCTATTTCGCCATCTAATAATTAACGCAGTTAATGGGTAAACATGTCGAATCATGAGCGTTCATGGTGCGGATTTGTAGGTTCCTATCCAAGTACGGACGAGTCACAGTTATCTTTGACAACTATGATCAATAAGCCTAGATTTAAACAGTGCTTTCAGGTGGAAATGGTCGAACCAGAAACAGTATTTTTGTTATCGGAGCGAGGTTCGATTCAACTCAATCGTCATCTCTATCAACAATTAGTCCCGTTAATCGATGGGCATCATACGGTTGAGGAAATTATTGATAAAATTCTCCAGCATCTATCGGCGGAAAC
>CAKZMA010000633.1 GCA_937127375.1 uncultured Coleofasciculus sp.
ATATATCCGCCTAAATGAGACGGTTCTAGAGATAACCCGTCACTTTGCCCAAGCCAATAAACCCATCGCCTCTATTTGTCACGGATTGCAGGTATTAGCCGCCGCTGGTGTGCTAGAAGGAAAAAGCTGTACCGCGTATCCAGCTTGTGGACCCGATGTGAAATCAGCAGGCGGATTATATACCAACATTCCGGTTAATGAAGCCATGGTTGATGACAATTTAGTCACCGCCCCCGCTTGGCCCGCACACCCGGCTTGGTTAGCCGAGTTTCTGAAATTGTTGGGGACAAAAATCGAACATCAACAGATGGCGGCGGTTTAAGAGCAATAACACTGAAAAGCGTGCAGGTTTGGATTGCCGAAACCCTATACCGTAGCCAGTAGGGTGGGCATTGCCCACCAGCCCAAATTTCAGTACCATTCAACATAGGATCACAGGCAAAGCATCCTCAAGGACATTCCCTTCTCAGACTGGGGAACGAGGCTAACGAGGCTAGGCTACGCCCCAAATAAAAGTAACCAAATCGGTAAGGTAAGTAAAAGTCCTATCGAACCAACCGCCAGTGCTGTCACAGTTAACTCGCGATCAAGTTCATAAACTTCCGCGATAACTAAAGTGGCAAAGGCTGGCGGCATTGCCATTTGCAGGACGATCGCGAATTGCGGCTTACCAACTATACCAAACTGTGATAAAGCCATACCTAACACCAAAGGAATCAGTAACATTTTAATGCCCAGACCCACCCCCGCTTGTTTAACTTTGCGCCAAGACGCCAACTGACTCAAGCGCATACCAATCAGAACCAGTGAAAGCGCGATCGCACTCCAGGCAAATTTTTCCATACCCTCCTCCAGCCATCCCGGTAACGGAACCTGACGCAACCCCAATCCGATGCCCATACTCCACAGCGCCGGATTAATCACCAGCGATCGCACTAACTGCCCATGACTCTTCTCACCCTGACCAAAACGTGCGGCTAACACTACCCCTAAACCATAAGCGCCCAGTAACGTTCCCAGCATGTCATAAAATAGCGCCCAACCAAAATAGTTTTTTCCCAACAAGGTTAGATTAACGGGAAACCCCAAATACCCTGTATTTCCTACCATCGACGCCAGCAAGAAACTCCCTTGAGTCGGTTTAGTCCACCCAGATGGAGTGTCATTTGTCAAGCCTTTATTCGCGGCAAACTTCCCGCCACCCTTCATCCAAAACCAAGCCAATCCTGCGCCCGATAAAATTGCCACCCAAGCCGCGATCGGAGCAATCCAAATCTTTCCCGATAGATCCGCACCCCGCAGAAACGTAATAATACTGATAGGAACTCCAATCCAGAACAGAAATTGACCAATAAAGGTTGGTATCCACCGGGGCATCAAACGCCCCAACACCCATCCAAGTAGCACACCACCTCCTAGCTGGAGGTAAAGTTGAAACAAGGGTCGTAAACGCTCTGGATCTAAGCTGGGCATTAGAGATGATTAAACAGACAACGGTTTTGATGATAAGTCAGTCTCCAAGAACAGATCTGTAGGGTGGGCAAGAGGATAAAGAAAAGAAACGCTTATACTATCGTTAGTTACTCTTGCCCACCTCAGCGTAATTTGAAGTATGTTACCAGTGGGGCAGATTGCAGTTCAAATAGGTTCCCCGTTCAAGAATTAGCACCTTCAGGAGTGGAGTTTTGAATACCCCCGATTTTCCAGGAGAACCCGTCAACCTATCCGAATCAACAGAGGAGGATATTCCCGTAGCTGTCAGAGATACACCCGACACCCGACAGCGATCGCGGTTACAGCCGTTTCTAATTATCCTGGTAGTATTAGGAGGCGGCGCGATCGTTTTGGGGCTAATCCTCTCCTCGTCCACTTCACAATCCCCTCAAACGGTTACAGCTTCCCCACAACCCACGACAACAGATACCTCCACCCCAACGACTCCAGAGGAGAGTGAGAACGACGTTGATAATCTTCTAGGACACCTTCCCTACGAAGAAGCGCCCCTATCTGAACTCGAACCCATTACCTCAGATGGTCGCATTCAACTCCGGGAAGCAGCGGCAAAGAAATTTAAAGCGATGAGGGCAGCCGCTCAAGCCGATGGCATCGTATTAGTAGCAATATCGGGCTATCGTACATCCGAACAGCAGCAGCATCTCTTTTTTGACATCAAAGCCCAACGGGGACAAGTGGCGACACAACGGGCTGAAGTTAGTGCGCCTCCCGGTTACAGCGAACATCACACTGGTTATGCGGTCGATATTGGCGATGGTAGAACACCTGCCACAAATCTGAACACCAATTTTGAGAATACAGCGGCGTTTAAGTGGCTGGAAGAGAATGCCGCTTACTATAGCTTTGAGTTATCCTTTCCCAAAGGAAATCCCCAAGGTGTGAGTTATGAACCATGGCATTGGCGCTTTGTCGGAGATCCAGATAGTTTAGAAACCTTCTACAAAGCCCAAAATTTGGATCGTCCTGATTCTGAACCGTCTCCTTCTCCCTCAGAACCAGAGGATGACTCTAGTACAAGGGAATAGAGAACAGGGAATAGAGAACAGGGAAAGGTTGTTGTAGTGCGAGCGTCTCGCTCGCTATTTTGTCTCGCTCGCTATTTTGT
>CAKZMA010000634.1 GCA_937127375.1 uncultured Coleofasciculus sp.
CTCTTCTCCCTCTTCTCCCTCTTCTCCCTCTTCTCCCCCTTCCCTTGCAGGGAAGGGGGCTGGGGGGTTAGGTTTTCCAGCATCCGAGGAGTCGCTGTCTCCTTCGTCTTTGGATACTGATGCTGAACCGCTTTTAGCCGATTTAGAAGAGGGGGTTCCCTCGTTGGAGGATGTTTTTGGGGAAGTAGAAGCCGACACCAGCCAGGAAGCAGAAACAGAAACAGAAACAGAAACAGAACCGGAAGAGGAATTAACAGCAGCGTCGGCATCAAGTCTAAGTATACCTGCACCAGAAACCATAGAAGACGCGATCGCATCCATTGGACAAGTGTATGAGGAATTGCCAGAAGTTGAGGATCTGCCTGCACCTGCGGCGAGTGATGACGCAACTCCCGCCGTTACCTCTCATAGTCTGGTTCCCTCAAAACGGGGTTCGAGTGAACTCTCTGCCACTCATCCCTCTGCCCAACCCACATCCGAGAACCAAGAACATCAATCGGTATCACCGAAACGTTCTAAATCTAAACAGGAACCAGCGACGCCTCACCTATCAGTGCGGGTTGACTCGGAACGACTAGAACGCATGAATAACCTGGTGGGTGAGTTAGCAATTAACCGGAATGGGTTATCCCTGCAACACCAGCAACTACAACGATCTGTGCGAGAGTTATTAGAGCGATTTAGCCGAGTGCAAAGCATGGTGGGTAATTTGCGGGAACTCTCAGACAAGATGCTGATTTCACCGGAACGCTATAATCCCCAGATCAATATCGCCCTGCTGAATCAACTGACGGAATTTGTCAGCCGCACCGAAGAGTTTGATTCCCTGGAATTGGATAACTATAGTATCCTCAACTCCCGACTGCAACAACTGATTGAAGATATGGTGCAGGTGGAAGAATCGGTGGATGATGTTGCCCTATTTGCCAAGCAATCGGATCAAACATTGGAACAGCAACGGCAAATGCTGACCAGTTTACGGGATGAGTTGATGTGGGCGCGGATGTTGCCCTTGGGTGAGGTTCTTAACCGTTATCCGCGTGTGATCCGAGATTTGTCTACTCGGTATGAAAAATCGGTTAATTTGAAACTGAATGGGACGAATGTTCTGGTAGATAAAGCGGCGTTAGAAAAACTCTATGATCCGCTAATGCATTTACTTCGCAATGCTTTTGATCATGGAATTGAATCACCAGAGGTGAGGCGTCAGCAGGGGAAATCGGAAGTTGGACAAATTGAGATTCGCGCCTATCACCAAGGCAGTCAAACCGTTATAGAGGTCAAAGATGATGGTCAAGGATTGAATACTAAACGGATTGGTCAACAGGCGGTTGACATGGGATTTGTGTCACCGGAACAACTGACGACACTGACGCCGAATCGATTATTTGAATTCCTGTTTGAACCTGGATTTTCCACGGCGGAACAAGTGAGTGAACTGTCGGGGCGAGGGGTAGGATTGGATGTGGTGCGATCGCAGATGCGTTCCTTAAAAGGGACGATTTCGGTTAATTCATCGCCTGGAGTGGGGACAACGTTTACCTTACGTCTACCTTTGACCCTCACCATTGGTAAATTACTCGTCTGTTTCGTTGGTTCCACGGCGTTGGCGTTACCCTCAGACAGCGTAGAAGAAATTGTCATTCCCAAAGGCAATCAAGTCAAAACCACCGGAGAACAGCGATTTTTACGCTGGCGCGGTCAAATTGTCCCCACCTATCGGTTAACGGATTTATTGGACTATGCTTGTCCCTTACCCGAAACCTGTCCCAGTCAGGCGTTGGTTTCCGTTCCCTCACCAACCAATTGGGCGTTACCGATGCTGGTTTTGCGTCAAGATCAATATGTTCTCGCCCTAGAAATTGATCGCCTAGTCACAGAACAGGAGTTAGTGATTAAACCCTTTGGTAGTGCGATCGCGCCTCCTAGTTTTACTTACGGTTGTACTATCTTAGGGGACGGCAGTTTAATCCCCGTGATTGACGGCGCTGTGTTAATGGATCAGCTTTTGGGTCAAAGTAGTCAGTCGATCTCAATTACATCCAGTAACCGCACTCTTGTGAGCATGAGCGAGTCTTGTACTGCTCACACAAATGATAAAGCGCAAACCGCGAAAGCCCCCACTGTATTAGTCGTAGATGACGCCGTAGCATTACGGCGAACCCTCGCCCTCACTTTAGAACGATCCGGATGTCGGGTATTGCAAGCCAGAGATGGACGAGAAGCGCTGGAACAATTGCGGCAAACTTCAGCGATTGATTTAGTCGTTTGTGACATTGAAATGCCCAACATGAACGGGTTTGAATTTCTCGGTCAACGTCGCCAAGATCCCCAAATCTCAAAGGTTCCCGTGGTGATGTTAACCTCCCGCAGTAACGATAAACATCGCTGGTTAGCACGGCATTTAGGCGCAAATGCCTACTTTACCAAACCTTACTTGGAACAAGAATTTTTAGGTGCGATCGAACAAATCTTGACCCAAGATAAGTCAAAACAGCCGCAATTACAACCCTCTTGATCAGGTGAGAGTTATCAGTTATCAGTGAGCAGTTATCAGAAGCAGGGGGAGCAAGGGGAGCAGGGGTAGATAGGGGAGATGAGGAAGCCAATTTCTCGGTGTAATCAGTGTAACTAACTTCTCACTTCCCCACCCCACTCTCTCCAATAAATCTGTGAAATCAGTGTTTTGACAAAGGACAAATAACAAATGACAACATTAGTTACTCAATTTCAACCCAACGATACTGATTTATCCCAATCTAGACAGGTTATTCCATCTTTAAAATTTATTGTCTTCAGCATGGGAAATCTGCATCTAGCCTTACGCATTGAGTCAGTTTATAAAGTCGTGGATCACACGCCAATCTACAGTAGTGGGCTGAATCATGTCGGCGTTGCTCATTTAGGCGATCGCGAAGTGACTGTTGTAGACTTGTATTGGCGATTTTTCAAGCAAAGCCCGATTCAGGAATCCAGCACTGGTGGGTATTTAATTGTCGTTAGAAACACGACAGGGGACTTATATGGAATTCCGGTAACGGACACACCAATTTTAATGGAAATACCCTTATCAGCCATTCGTTTACTACCCGAATCCTATCGACGAGCCGATACCCTAGAAGTTGCCAGTCATGTAGCGGTTATTCCCCAAGATAAAGAATCGATTACTGTATTTTTACTGGATGTTGATTTATTGATGCCAATCTTCCAGGAAATTGGCACCTTAACGAATAAAGTATAAAACAATTTTGATCTTGTCTTTGGGGAAAAACCGTAGGGGCGCACAGACGTGCGCCCTTTGCCAATGGGCGTCCTTACCGCCTGTATAGCGCTATGCGCTAGGCTTTCTTTCAATAGGCAACACCTCGGACTTCGGCGTGAGGCTTCGACGGTGAGCGCGGCAATTGAGCCTGTCGAAATTCAGGGTCAAAGCGATTTCTTTATTCTTTTGTCCTAGCGTGTGTGCGTAGTGCTA
>CAKZMA010000635.1 GCA_937127375.1 uncultured Coleofasciculus sp.
TTGCCAACTTCCATGACGTGACGGGCGGTGTGTACAAGACCCGGGAACGTATTCACCGCACTGTTCTGACGCGCGGTTACTAGCAACTCCGACTTCATGCAGGCGAGTTGCAGCCTGCAATCCGAACTGAGACCAGCTTTGCGAGATTGGCTACACCTCGCGGCTTCGCTACTCATTGTACTGGCCATTGTAGCGTGTGTGTAGCCCAGGACATAAAGGCCATGCTGACTTGACGTCATCCCCACCTTCCTCCCGTTTCTCACGGGCAGTCTCGCTAGACACTTGTAACTAACGATAGGGGTTGCGCTCGTTTGCGGACTTAACCGAACACCTCACGGCACGAGCTGACGACAGCCATGCAGCACCTGTATGCGCTCCCCGAAGGGTCATTTCACTTTCGTGTCACTACCACGCATATGTCAAACCCTGGTAAGGTTCTTCGCGTAGCCTCGAATTAAACCACACGCTCCGCTGCTTGTGCGGGTCCCCGTCAATTCCTTTGAGTTTTAGCCTTGCGGCCGTACTCCCCAGGCGGAGAACTTAATGCGTTAGCTGCGACACTGAAGGGCCAAATCCCCCCAACATCTAGTTCTCATCGTTTACGGCGTGGACTACCAGGGTATCTAATCCTGTTCGCTCCCCACGCTTTCGTCCATCAGTGTCAATATATTGTTAGTAATCTGCCTTCGCAATCGGTATTCTATGTAATATCTATGCATTTCACCGCTACACTACATATTCTAACTACTTCACAATAATTCAAGATAACCAGTATCAAAGGCAATTCTACAGTTGAGCTGCAGGATTTCACCTCTGACTTAATTATCCACCTACGGACCCTTTAAACCCAATGATTCCGGATAACGCTTGGATCCTCCGTATTACCGCGGCTGCTGGCACGGAGTTAGCCGATCCTTATTCTTACGGTACCGTCAGCCACCTACACGTAGGTGGGTTTCTTCCCGTATAAAAGCAGTTTACAACCCATAGGGCAGTCTTCCTGCACGCGGCATGGCTGGATCAGGGTTGCCCCCATTGTCCAATATTCCTCACTGCTGCCTCCCGTAGGAGTCTGGGCCGTGTCTCAGTCCCAGTGTGGGGGGTCACCCTCTCAGGTCCCCTATCCGTCGTCGCCTTGGTGAGCCGTTACCTCACCAACTAGCTGATGGACCGCAGCCCCCTCCTTCGCCGATAAATCTTTACTGATCCCTCTCTAACCGGAACCAGCCTACGCGGTATTAGCACAACTTTCGCTGTGTTATCCCCCTGCGAAGGGCAGGTCAGCTACGTGTTACGCACCCGTGCGCCACTGCCCATCACCACCGAAGTGGTGACTTCTCGTTCGACTTGCATGTATTAAGCACGCCGCCAGCGTTCATCCTGAGCCAGGATCAAACTCTCCGTGAAAGTTTGTTCACGATCCTAAAATCGTGTTCCTGTTCTTTTGGAGTTACTCATTGGTTTTGCGGATCATTTCTGATCCCGCTTTATCTGTCACTATTTAATTGTTAACGTCTTCTTGCCTTTGTTGATAGACCCTCTTGCGAGACGAATATTCTAACTCGTTCCGCGAGTTCCGTCAAGTCTTATTCGCTTTTTATTTGTCGATGACTTGTCAACTTTTCTGGCTCACCGCCTCTTGTGAAGCGGCTTCCTATACTAACAACCTTTCTTTTTTCTGTCAAGACCAATTTATGAATTCGTCCTGACTTCCTTTGGTTGTTAACTGCTTATGGCCCGACTTCTTCGCTTTATCTTCCACTTAACATAATGCTTTTCCCTCGAACCGACCAACAGTATACTCCCTCTTCACCAACACGTCAATACCTTTTCCTTCCTTTTTCCTTTTTCCTACACTTTCTTAGATCCCTCAAACCTCCTACCTCTGGTAATCATCTCTTTTCATTAGGAAATTTGAGAAAACTTGCTTTTGATTTTTCCAGTTATGGTAGCTGAAAAGTGATTTTGACAACTTTTACATTTGTCAGTAGGATTAGTTCACAATTGAATATAGGCAAACTATAGCGCATGAACCTACAAATAGAAGATGGACAGAAAATAGTAGGTTGACGAGGTGGAGGTTTCTTACTGCAGAGTAAGAGAAAATCGAGAGATCAGCGGATGCCTTCCAGGGTGGTCACGCCCTGATGTTTGCCCCTCAGTGAAGTGCTTATACAAATCGGCCGTGCAAGCGGTTGGACAAAATTAAGTACAGTGACAAACCAAACAGATTTTGTTTGTGTTTCCTTTGAGGGGCAATCCACAATGCTTGCTGGATAGCTGGTCTTGTAAAACGACCTTCTATTTGGTTTGATAAATGAGCCAGCCCCAAATATTTATAAACTTGACGAGTAGAATACTAAAACAGACACGATGTTTGTGTTTGTGGTGTTCGTACACATAAGGAGAAATGTTATGTGTGGTATTGTTGGCTACGTAGGTGAAAAGCAAGCGCCAGAACTTATTTATGAGGGGTTAAGTAAACTGGAATATCGAGGATATGATTCGGCCGGTATTGCAGTTTTGGCTCAAGATGGGCAAATCGAGATTAGAAGGGATGCGGGGAAGCTGAGTAAACTAGGAAGTCTATTGTATGATAGTCCGCTGAAAGGCCAGATCGGTATTGGTCATACTCGTTGGGCGACACACGGGGCACCTAACCAGCAAAATGCGCATCCCCACAAAAGTACCAACGGCCGTGTGGTTGTTGTGCAAAATGGGATTGTCGAAAATTTCTTGGATTTAAAGGCAGAGTTAACAGCTGAAGGGATTGTATTTGCCTCGGAAACAGACACGGAAGTTATCGCCCAGCTGATTGGGTTAGAAATTGAGGTAGGGAAAACGTTGGAAACGGCCGTTCGTGATTCGCTGAAAAGATTGAGAGGGGCGAATGCAATTGTTGTGATGTCAACAGATGAGCCAGACAAACTAATCTGTGCACGTCTAGGCAATGCAGGCGGTATTGCCTTAGGAATTGGAGCAAATGAAATGTTCCTCGCCTCAGACATTCCCGCTATTTTGAAGCATACAACTCAAATGATCTTTCTAGAGAATGGACAGATGGCGGTGCTAACAGCAGACGGATATCAAGTTTCAAAACTCACGGGTGATATGATCGAGCCGACCATTCATCATATACCTTGGGACCCAGTTAGTGCGGTAAAGGGTGAGTACAAACACTTTATGCAAAAGGAAATATTTGAACAGCCGCAATCAATCTTATCAACGATTAGCGGCCGTGTAGATTTCCAACACAACATGATTCATCTGCCACACATGAATCTGACCACAGAATTAGCCAAACGACTCAATAAAGTGTACACAGTAGCTTGTGGCACAAGCTACTATTCAGGCTTGGTCGGTAAATTTATGATTGAGTCACTGGCGCGGCTTCCGGTTGAGGTCGAATACGCCTCTGAGTTTCGGTATTATGATCCAATTGTGGACGAAAACACGGCCGTTCTCTCCATCACAC
>CAKZMA010000636.1 GCA_937127375.1 uncultured Coleofasciculus sp.
ATTGTCTTGTGCCAATTGTTGATAGAATTCACGAGCAAAGAGACTAGCTGTACGGTTACATACTTCATATTGCATGGCTATAACCATAGGAATATTTTGCTGTACTAACGTGGAAGCTAAACCAACAAAAGCCTTTGAGTCAGAAAGCATCCCCCCTTCGCAAGCTTGCAACAAAACAATTCTCGGTCGATGTTGGTTAAATAGTTCACAGAAGCGATCTGCATCAACCCACATGGGGTTGTCTAAGTCATCGACAAGGGCAAGTTGCCCAACGTCTCTGCTTTCTTCATCCTGAAAACGACCGTGACCGATAAAGTGAAAAATATGCGGTTTTTTAGACAAAAGAGTATCAATTTCTTTTGGATTGGCTGGGTTGACCGTGGGTAATAGCTCAATTTTATTTACCTGTTTTTGAGCTAATTCTTCTAAGGCGAATTGTACCTTTTCGTAAACTACTGGGGACAAATATTGAGGCTTTGATATAACTAAGGCAATCCGCAATTTTTCATTTTCTTCTAACTGAATTGGCTGCACAGGCTGCTTCTGAAAACTACGACGGTAGAAAACAACCTTAGGTGCTGTTCCCAGCCAAATTATGCCTGAATTTTCACGTTGGGGCAAACACATAAATTCCCAAGGTAACGCAGCAATTGCTGGCAGACTTTGAGCATCAATGTCCAGCTCGACCCGCAAAAGCTGCTTGTCCTGATGAACCACGCGCTCATAAAAGTTAACAAAATCTTGACGTAGTACATTATCAAACAGGATATCAAACAACGCTTCTCCTAGCTTTCTTACCTCCCTGGAGTTTAAATTGTTGTTCTGGGCAGCTTTGAGCCATTCCTTGACCTCTTCAGGGAACTCATCTAGACAGCGAAAGCTTCCCGAACGGCGACCGAGAGATTTATGTTGAGCATCCAACTTTTCAACCTCTACGCGATCGCGATTCGCCACGCGGATGCAATAAGTATAGTAAGCTTGGGTCATGGCTGACTCCTTTACAAGCGTTGTCGTCGGTCAGGTTTCAGAACAATCAGCGATCTCTGTCGTTTGATGTTAAATGTAACAAACGATCCGAAATAGTTTGGGAATGAAGGCGAAAAACCTGGGTGCTGCTAGAGAATAACCAAATTGTTAAGGACTTACGCAGCCACACTGTATATATTGGTTAAGGTGCGTTACGCTACGCTAACACACCCTACATATAGAGCCTTTGCGTAAGCCCTCTTGTTATGACTACAGATACTGGAGAGCCGAAAGATCTAATATCCATTCCTCACCTATACCACGAGTTAACTGACTTGCGGCTTTTTCTTTCTGCCTTAACAGATTTTTGAAACGATCCTCAAGTTCGCCAAAAACATCACGCAGTTCGGCGGTGAACCAATTCATATTTACTTCCGCCCGAGCAGTTCCTAGCAACTTAACAGATTTAGTGCCTTGAGGAACCTTAAATACTGTGGCAAATTCAGCCGTTGTCATCTTTTGCATCTCTGCACCCTGGATGTTCCAGGAACAAGTAGACTCACCTTCACCGATAGCCGTTATTTCTGAGCGACCGACCTTATAGGTAAAATCCGGTACAGTAATAAATGCTTTCAGCTTATTTGTACTGCCTACATTGACGTTCAAATTCCCGGAAAGATTAGCAAGTTGAGTCTCTTGAGTCTCTTGAGTCGCATCAACCCCAACGCTCCAAGCCAGGTTTTCATCCAGACCCAAGTTCATCCCTGCCCCCCATTCCATCACAGTTCGATAGGAATTTCTGGGGAAGAGGGTCTGAACAATCGGCTCACTTTCCCCTTTAGGACTGAAGTCTAACTGACAGGATAACCGCCTAAACTGCGCTCCAGGCTGGGGACGCAGATTGACAGTGACACTTACACAGTAAAAGTCATATTGGCAACGCATCTGTTGTAGGTACATCGGAGCTAATTCAATTCCAGCCTCTTTGAAAGCTTCTTCCGTCAGAAATCTAAGCTTATTCCTAGGGTTGCCAAAACTGACCTTGCTTTGTCGTAGGTTTTCGATCGCGGTGGCTCCGGGCGTTAGCTTTGTGCCACCAGCGAGCGTGCCTTCCCATTTTCTGACTTCTTCAAAGAGTTCAGTCAGAAGCTTATCAGCTTCTTGTAAATCAGGGATAGAAATGATTTCTGACATTGACTTTCCTTTTTTGAGTTTGCTATTTATAGTTGGATGCTTAACACAAGCATTAATGGTTTCCATAATAGCAAATGGTTTAAAAGTCAATAACCTTAGTGTAGAGACGCGAAACATTACGGTTCTACATCAGTCCATCCAGTAAGCTGTTTGGTATTTAAACCGTAATGTCAATAATGACGAAATCCTTGTAGTGCGTTAAGCGAAGCCATGCCACAGGCTTTGCATCTTGCTCGCTACTAATACCCAATTTAA
>CAKZMA010000637.1 GCA_937127375.1 uncultured Coleofasciculus sp.
GCGATCGCGTCCTGGGCTGGATCATCATTGGGTAATATTGTTTGATAGGAATTTAGTTCCGAGGGGGTGAGTTGAGTATTCATACTGTCTACACAGGCTCAATCAGGGGCGCAATGCTAAGTCTGGCACTTTGACATTCTCCCCGCCTTACTTCGTTGAAGGCGGGGAGAATGTCAAGCGACCCCCCATTCAACCTTTATGACTTAATTCCTTATCGCTAGCCTATTAGTTTAGCATCCCTATGGCATCCGCTCCTCATCTCCCCCATCAATCTTGGTGCTTCCACTCTCCCCAGCTTGACGATATCCTCGATCGCACTCCGGTTACTGTGACGCCGGATACCCCTGTGGTTGAGGTTTTGGCGCAAATGAGTCAGGTACAGGGATGTTTCTGTTCCCAGGAGGGAGAAAAGACGCCAGAATCCCCGGAGAATCCTTTACTGTCTCCTTCCACTAGCTGTGTCTTAGTTACCCAGGGAACCCAACTTGTGGGTATCTTTACTGAACGGGATGTGGTGCGCTTAACTGCACAGGGGCGCAATTTGGCGGGGGTGACTATTCGTCAGGTGATGAGTCCCCCGGAGTATCGTCTCAAATCGAGCGAGTTTCGAGATGTTTTCAGTGTCCTGAGTATTCTTAAACAATACCAGATTCGTCATCTGCCTGTGGTGGATGATCAGGAACAATTACTGGGTGTCATTACGCTTTCCACCCTACGTTCACTTATTGAACCCTCCCATCTGCTGAAGCTACGAACTGTGGATGAGGTGATGAATAAGACGGTGATTCAAACAACAGGCGATACTTCGGTTCTGAAACTGGCGCAGTTAATGGCACGACATCGGGTTAGTTGTGTGGTTATCTGTCAAGAGTTTCCCGGAAACTATCAACAAAAACCCGTGGGAATTGTCACCGAACGGGATATTGTTCAGTTTCAGGTATTGGGTGTCAATCTGAGTGGATTGAAGGCAAAGGATGTGATGAGTAAACCCCTATTTTGCCTGCGTTCCACGGATAATCTTTGGTACGCCCATCAGGAAATGCAGCGTCGTTATGTGCGGCGATTAGTGGTAACGGGTGAGGGGGGGGGATTGTTGGGAATTGTCACCCAAACGCGGTTGCTACAAGTGCTTGATCCGATGGAAATGTATGGCGTAATTGACCAACTCCAGCAAGTTATCGGTCAGTTAGAAGCAGAAAAGATTGACTTACTCGAAAGTCGCAACACTCAACTGGAAGAATTAGTCCAATCCCGTACCCACCAATTACAAAAACAGGCAGAACGGGAACATATTTTACGCTCCATCGCCCAACGGATTCGCTGCTTCCTGAAACTTCCGGATATTTTCCAAGCCACGGTTAAGGAAGTGCGCCAACTCCTTCATTGCGATCGCGTCTTGGTTTATCAGTTCGCGTCAGATTGGAGTGGGGAGATTGTGGCGGAATCGGTGGGTGATTTTCCCCCAGTTATTGGCTCACAAGTTCGCGATGGTTACTTCCAAGAAACTAAGGGGGCTGACTATCTGAATGGGCGACGTCAGGTGGCGCATAATATTTATCATCAAGGCTTAACTCCTTGCCATTTAGAATTACTTGAAAAGTTTCACGTTAAAGCCATTCTCACCGTCCCCATTATTATCAACGAACAACTTTGGGGCTTATTAGTTGCCCATCATTGTGCCGCCCCCCGTCAATGGGAATCCCAGGAATTAGACTTATTAGAACAACTCAGTGTGCAAATCGCAATCGCGATTCAACAAGCGAATGCGTTTGTCCAACTACAAACAGAACTGGCGGAACGGCAAAAGGCAGAACAGTTGGCAAAGGCGACTCAAGAACGACTGCATTATTTACTCTCGGCGAGTCCCACAGCTATTTATAGTCGCCAGTTTATTCCTCCTTATCAAACCACATTTATTAGTGATAATATTACCGCCCTGATTGGCTATACCCCCGCCGAAATCCTGAATCAACCCGATTTTTGGTTAAATCACATTCATCCTCAAGACTTACCCACCGTACTTACCGGATTTGCCCAACTATTTCAACAAGGCTATTCGATTCAAGAATATCGGTTTAAACAGAAAAATGGGCAGTATATTTGGCTACAAGATGATTGGAAACTGATTCGCAATGACCAAGAAATTCCCCAAGAAATTATTGGCGCGTGGCTAGATGTATCCCATCGAGTGCAGGCGCAGGAACAAGCCCAAACCAGTGAAAAACTATTAGAGTTATTCTATGAATCTGCCCCGGTAGGCTTATGTATTACCGATGAACAATGGCGACTGGTACGGGTGAATCCCGCCTTTTGTCAACTATTTGCTTATCCCCGTGATTACTTATTAGGACAATCCTTAACTGAATTCTTTGACCCCCATCATTCCGGTGAATGGCAGATGCGACGTCATGATGGTAAATTTATTCATATTCAGGTTACCACTGGACCGATTATGGAGCAAGGGGAACAGCGCTTGCGGGTAACCACGGTTACAGATATTACCGAACGCAAAAAAGGCGAACAAGCGATTCAATCCATGGCGGGACAATTGTCTACGGTGATTGATACCGTGGGCGAAGGAATTACCTTGAGTAATGGTCAGGGAAAATTCCGTATCTTTAACCATCAAATGCAGCAAATTACGGGCTATACCAGGCAAGAGGCAAACCGTTGTGATAATTTCATGGCGAAACTTTATCCTGATCCGGTTCTCTATCAGCAGATGAAGCAATGGCAAAAGAATTCCAGCAAGAAGCGCAAACTCCGCACCTTTGAAACAACATTTTGCGATAAAAACGGCGTCCAGAAAACTCTGCTTGTCTCCCACTCAATCATTCACCAAGACAACGAAATCTTATTTTTAAGCGCCTATCGAGATATTAGCGATCGCAAACAGGCTGAAGAATCGCTGAAACACCTAAATGAAGCCCTAGAAAAGCGGGTACAAGAACGGACAACGGCGTTAGAACAGACGGTGGAACAACTGCACCAAGAAATTAAGGAACGCCAGCAAACGGAATTAGCCTTGCAAGATTCCCATCGCAAGATTAATAATATATTAGAAAGTATTACTGAAGGCTTTTTTGCCCTGGATCAGGATTGGCGGTTTACCCACTTCAACTCCCTCTTATCACCCTTAATTAATCGTCCCGTAGCCGATATGATTGGTCGATGTATCTGGGATGAATTTCCGGACGCCATCGGCACCCAATTTGAAACCATCTATCGCCAAGCGGCGCGAGACCAAAAACCGATGGCGTTTGAGGAGTTGTATACACCGAACAATACCTGGTATGAAGTGCGAGTCTATCCCTCAGAAGAAGGGTTATCGGTCTATTTTCGGGATATTAGCGATCGCAAAAAACCAGAATTGGCGCTGCAAGAGAGTCAGCGATTTATCCAACGAATTGCGGATACGAATCCGAATGTGCTATATATTTATGATATCGTCGAACAACGTAATATCTATATTAACCGTTCCGTGGCTCAAGTGCTGGGTTATAGTCCAGAGGAGATTCAGCAGATGCAATCCAATCTGTTTGAATCACTAATGCATCCCGATGATTTAGCCCAAATTTCACGCCAGCATCAACACTTTGATACCGCGAAAGATGGGGATATTATTGAATGTGAGTATCGGATGCGCCATGCGAATGGTCAATGGCGTTGGTTATATAGTTGGGATACGATTTTTACGCGCACATCTGAGGGGAAAGCGAAACAGATTCTCGGTACAGCCTCAGATATTACATCGCGCAAACAGGTAGAGGAAACTCTACGCCAACAAGTTGAACGAGAACGATTAATCAGTGCGATGTCTCGACGCATTCGCCAATCCCTAGACTTGGAGACAATTCTGACAACAACGGTTGAAGAAGTCCAACAATTACTCATGGCTGACCGAGTATTAGTGTATCAGCTTTTTGAGGATAATCGGGGACGGGCGATTGCGGAAGGGGTAGCCTCAGGATTTCCCCAGTTATTGAATATTATCTTTCCAGCGGAAGCCTTTCCCCAAAGCTGTTATCAGAATTATGTTCAGGGACAAGTGTATGCTTTAGCCGATCGCGATCGCGAAGAGGTTCTACCCTGTATGGTAAACTTCATGCGGGAGTACGCAATCCGGGCAAAACTGGTTGTCCCGATTGTGCAGCAGGATATCCTCTGGGGATTACTAATCGTCCATCAATGTTCCCATCCGCGAGAATGGCAAACCTGGGAGATTGAGTTACTGGTGTCGTTAGCCACCCAACTCGCGATCGCGATTAAACAGTCTCAATTATACGAGCAATTGCGCCACAATAATGATATCTTAGCCACAACCAATGCGGAACTCGCCCACGCCACCCGGTTAAAAGACGAGTTTCTGGCAAATATGAGTCATGAATTGCGAACGCCGCTGAATGCGATTCTAGGCTTATCGGAAAGCTTACAAGAAGAAGTCTATGGCGAGATTACCGAAAAGCAGCGCAAGTCTCTCGCCACGATTGAAAAAAGTGGTAGACATTTACTGGAGTTAATTAACGATATTCTCGATTTAGCCAAGATTGAATCCGGGAAGTTGGAGTTAAACCTGACACCCGTTAGTATTAGCCAACTGTGTGATGCGAGTTTGACGTTGATTAAACCTCTAGCCTTAGATAAAAACATTACCCTGACGGGGAATATTGCAGAAGGATTAGGAACGATTCTGGGGGATGAACGACGCTTACAGCAAGTCTTAATTAATTTATTAAGTAATGCGGTGAAATTTACCCCAGAAGGGGGACAGGTTACGGTAGAAATTTACAAAGATATGGAATGTAGAGACGTAGCATGCTACGTCTCTACTTCCCCAAATGAGATGCTTTATATCAGTGTTAATGATACGGGAATTGGAATTGCTAAAGAACATCGGGAGAAACTCTTTCAATCCTTCGTCCAAATTGATAGTAGTTTATCCCGGCGACATCAGGGAACCGGGTTAGGATTAGCATTAGTCCGGCGGATTGTGGAATTACACGGGGGATGGGTAACAGTCGAAAGTGAACTCGGAAAAGGGAGTTGCTTTACCGTGAGACTACCTTGGCGTTCTCATCCAGCGAATCATTCCATCAGTTACCCCGCAGAAAAGGCGACATTGGGGTGTAGTGTATCAGACATTGAAGATACAAATTTGCCGAGAACAACTCCCTTAATTTTATTGGCTGAAGACAACGAAGCCAACACCCAAACCCTATCTGATTACTTACAGGGAATCGGCTATGAAATGATTATGGCAAAAGATGGCAAAGAAGCCGTACAACTCAGCCAACGACACAAGCCTGATTTAATTTTAATGGACATTCAGATGCCAGAACTGGATGGGTTAAGCGCCACCCAACAGATTCGCGCCAACCCCCGCACCGCCACCATTCCAATTATTGCGATAACTGCATTGGCGATGTCAGGCGATCGCGAAAAATGTTTAGCCGCAGGTGTATCCTATTATATGACTAAACCTGTGAACTTGAAGAAACTAGCAACGATTATCAATGCCTTACTTAATGGATAAGCTTATATAAACGATGAATCATGAAATGTTCCACCCTACACCATCAAACCGTAGCGTTAGCGAAGTAACGCACCATTTAACTTTTGATCCCCCTAAATCCCCCTTCAAAAGGGGGACTTTGATTGAGATTAAGCATTGTAGGGTTGACGTAAGGAAACCCTACAAAATCTAATGCTAAGGTTCCCCTACTACGAACGAACACAATACTACCCCTCCTCCCGCGCTTGCTGAAGTAAACAATAAATCGCTAAACCCGCCGCCGCAATTCCCACAAAAGCCGAATAGGTGTACAGAGTCACGACAAATGTACTCACTTCCAAGGTTTTTAGCAAAAGTTCAGAATGCTTCCTATTCATCA
>CAKZMA010000638.1 GCA_937127375.1 uncultured Coleofasciculus sp.
CTTGAGCAAAAGTCCTACCCTAAATGTACCTCATCAGCGTGGGAAATGCTGTAGGGAGATCTCTGTCTCCCGTAGTCTAAGATACTTCTTATTCCTATTAGCGTAATTCAAGGAATTAAACAGGCTTATTTTTCCAACGGTTCGCCTGCTGCCTTCCAGCCATTAATACTGGGAGGAAAACTGCGAACATTCGTGTACCCTAACAACCGCAACGCCGTCATACCAATTGCCGTGCGATGCCCACTCGAACAGTATAAAATTACAGGTTTATCCGTGGGAATTCTATCCAAATTTTTGGTTAGCGATCGCACGGGAACATTAATAGCGCCAGGAATGTGTCCTGAATCATATTCAGACGGTTCTCGCACATCAACCAATACGACATTATCCCGCTTTTTGAGCTTGTTCTTTAACTGCTTTACCTGCATTACTGTGTAGTAATCTCGTGGTAGCGAATTCAGCAACTGATCGACCGCTGTATAGACTTCTGCGCTAGGTGGACTCGTCACCTTAGAGTCTACGGCAGCTAGGGCAGATTTAGGAACGAATACACCACTCAATAGCGTTAAAACCAGTAACAATCCCAGGAGCAGTCCTGATACAACTCTTTTGCTTTCAATCATTGTTTTTCCTTGCTTTAGTTGTTTATTCATTGTTGGCATGTAGGATTTATTATCAGCAATATAATGGCTTATTTTTTTATTTAAGCAAAGCTAAAAGCCAAGCAAGTTAAATATTTTTAGCCCAATTATTGCTGTAATTAATCTCCCTAGTTATCTCATATTTACTAACCCATTCACTCCTGTTGCTAAACAGAAACCGCTAGATTTTCCTCCCAGCGGCGAGAACCGGATTCCCGACGAATATCTCGCCAAATCTGAGTCGCTGCTAAAGCACCATCTCCAGCCGCCACAACCACTTGATTTAACCCCACCTTCAAGTCTCCAATCGCAAAAATTCGCGGGTGAGACGTCCGCCCCATTTTATCGGTAATCAGATTACTACCCTTGACATCTAAATTGAATCCTTGGAGATAAGTATTGTGATAGCGTGACCCCATAGAAATTAATCCAGTTTCTAAGGAAATAATTGACCCATCCACTAACTCAACTCCCGTCATCTGGTGATTTTCACCCAGAAATTTCTTAATCGGGGTTTCCACCAAACGATAACCATGATTGTGCAGTTGAGAACGCATTGAGTCACTCACCTCAAACAGCCCATGGGTGAACACGGTGATATAAGGTGTAAACCAACTGAGATTAAACACCATTTCTTCAATACTGGCTTCACTAGCCGCAAAGAAACCACATTGTTTATCTGTCATTTCGTAGCCATCACAAACCATACAGACATGCAAGTTATATCCTGCATAATCAAAGACATTTTGCATATCCTCCAAAGGGGGTAAATTGTCGATAATGCCACTCGCAGCAATTAAGTATTTCGAGCGGAATACGGGGTAAATACTATTTTTACGACCCACTTTCACCTGCACGGCAAACCTATCTCCCTCATCCACCACTTCTTCAACATAACCATTCAGCATATCACCGTTTAAAGACGTGTAATGCTGTTTCCCTTGTTGCAACAGAACGCGACCTGGAGTATCTGGTGGTAAGCCTAAATAATTGTGCAATTCCTGCATCCAAAATGAGCGAGATTTACCTTTATCAATAATTAGGCTGGAAAGGCGAAATCGTTGTAGGTAGATTCCAGCCGAAAGTCCACCCGCGCCGCCACCAACGACAATCGCATCATAAATGTGATTCAGACGTTCAGGCAGATTTTTTTTCGTGAGTTGCATAGTTTTAATGGTTCTAGAGAACTGAGAATGAAACAAAAGTTATTTTTATGTTGGTGGGCAGTGCCCACCCTACGAAATTCTGTTATGACACATCTCTACTTTTAGTAGCCACCCCAGAAATATGAGGGCTAACAATTGGAAAAGGAACCTGAAACTGTTGATAATTTATATTCTCAAATCCCGCTTTTTCTAACGCAAGCCCGGTTTCCCGATTCGGGCGACAGCCATCAAACAGCGTTTTCCAAATCGGCTCAATGCTACCTTGAATCCGTCGTTGCCAACTGCCACATTCAGCCGCCACATGTTCAACAAACAAAAAGCGACCCCCTGGCTTGAGAACTCGCTGAATTTCTTGGACGGTTGTAGGAAGATTGCTGACGGAACAGAGAACGTAGGTACTGACAACAGCATCCACACTATTATCCTCAACCTCAATCCGTTCAGCCGACCCACTTTTTATATCAATCCGGTTCAACCCAACCTGTTCGGCTTCCTGTTCTAGGTAGGAATGCATAAAGGGATTCGGTTCAACGCCTATCCAATGAATGTCAGTGGGATAATACTCTAAATTAACCCCAGCGCCTGGTCCAATTTCTAAAACCTTACCCTGCAAGTCGGCAAATAAAGCCTGTTTGAGTTGAGCTAGGGTAGAATGGCTACTGCAATTTGCCAATTGAATAGCATTTTCATCGGCGGCGTTTGCCTTCGCCATTCCCCAAGCAAATAATTGTTTGTACCAGTTTACACAGGGTTGTATTTTTAAGACCATAACGATTCATTCTTCACAATCAGGGAATTCCTATGGTAGCAAGTTAACATCAGGATTGTTTCCTATCAAAGCTTCACTTAAGAAGAATGGCGCTGACTTAAGCTGGGTTCGTAGTAGGCACTTTAGTGCCAGAAGCGCTAAAGCACTTACTACAAACTCTAAAGTCAGTAGCATTACACTTAAGAATGGGTTTGAATCTCTAATCCTAACCGTCGCCATTCCACCATACCGCCCGTGATGTTAAACACTTTAGCAAAACCCGATTTAGCTAGTTGTTTGGCAGCAATAGGACTACGATGGGCGGTTAAACAAATAACGGCAATGGGTTTGTCTTTGGGCAAATCTTGGAACCACTGTGGTAAAACCCAGCGGCGAAACATCGGGATCATGCCGATAATAATGCGGGGTAAACTGAGGTTAATTGCGCTGGGAGCGTGACCCATGGCATATTCAAACCCACTGCGGACATCGATAAGTAAAGGCTGATTTGCAGAGTGGACAAATTCTTGGGGAGAACAGTCTTTGACAGAGGGAGAGAAAGAGGAGACAGAATTCATAATTTATTCCCAATTCAACATGTTAAAACTCAATGGTGTTGCTGTTTCCGTAGACATATTTGACCGAAAGTCTATAGGAACGTGGGAAATACCAGGAAATCCAATACCCTTTCTTCGTAACATTGCACCTAATACTCATTCACCCCTCCCAACCTCCCCTTACTAAGGGGAGGTGCCGTAGGCGGTGGGGTAAAAGTGCAACGTCATACAAACTTGGTATCAGACAAAATAATTAAAGTTTACACCCACCACGGTGTTTCCCCAGTGCGGGGATCAGTTTCCGTCCAAGGCGCTATGCGGATGTAGTCGCCTTCTATATTAACCTGCACCAGTTTTAGGGGACGGTCAGCCGGACCCCGGACAACAGAACCATCGGGACTATAACGAGACCCGTGACAGGGACATTGAAATTGTTGGTCGATATTGTTCCAAGGAAAGGTACAACCTAAGTGGGTGCAGTTATCGACAATTCCGATTGAGTCTAAGGTGTTATCGTCGGTAACGGTTAAATACGTCGGTTCACCTGCTAAACCCGCAACCAAAGCACGGGCGCCTGCACCTTGGGCGACGATTTGGGACACGGGGATGGGATTCCCTAATTTATCTTTGGCGATAATCGAACCATCTGCGCTTCCTTCTTGGGGTGGGACAAAGAATTTAGCGGCTGGATAGAGGGCGGCGCTAGCTGTGGCGGCGATGGTTGCTCCGGTGAGGAAGTTAAGAAGCTGTCGCCGAGACATTGAGGGACTTTGCATCGATAAACTGTCTTCCATGGATATCCTCCAACTTGTGTAAAAAAAATTTACGAGTCGTTACCTAGTTTAATAACCATCTAGTTATTTAGTCAAGTAATAAGATATTGGGAAGATGACCTGCTTCAAATGTAGGTAATTCTTGTAAGACTTACGCCCAACCTCTATTTGTAGGGTGTGTTAGCGTAGATAACGCACTATTAACGCTATAGATGGTGTAACTACGTAAGTCCCCTGACTTTTCAGGGGAAGTCTAGAAACCTGAGTAGGGGCGGGTTTAGTCACTTATAGGTGCAACTAAAAAGATGGTTGTGAAACCCGCCCCTACACAATTAATACTCACGTTGCGCCACATATCGTGAAAAAGTCAGACTTCCTACAGGTGTTTCGTTGTGGAGTGCAGCTCAGTCCATATAGATTGTAAATATAGTTACAAAGTTGTATAGTTTTAATAAACCGTGGTGTAACTATGGCTCATATTGTGGTAATCGGTGCGGGTATTGGCGGACTACCCACCGCTTACGAACTGCGGCATCTCCTGCCTCATGTCCACCGAATTACGTTAATTTGTGACAAACCTAAATTTACCTTTATTCCCTCTCTGCCTTGGGTTGCGTTTAATTTAACTCCACTGCAGCGAATTCAAGTAGACATTGCTTCTGTTGTCAAATCCCGTCAAATTGAGTTTGTCCAAGGTAAAGTAACGGGTATTGACCCCCAGGCTCAATGGTTAAGGGTGGGAGACAGGACTATTAATTATGACTATGTAGTGATTGCTACCGGGGCAGAATTAGCGCTAGATGCCATACCAGGATTAGGACCCGATCGCGGTTACACCCAATCGGTATGCAATCCTCACCATGCTTTAATGGCAAAAGAAGCGTGGGCGAAATTTCTGGAAAATCCCGGACCCTTGGTTGTGGGGGCGGTTCCGGGTGCAAGTTGTATGGGACCGGCTTATGAGTTTGCCCTATTAGCCGATTGGATACTGCGGCGACAAGGATTGCGAGAACAAGTACCGATTACGTTTGTCACCCCAGAACCTTATGCGGGTCATTTGGGAATTGGGGGTATGGCAGATTCGGCGGAGTTGGTGACTGAATTAATGCGCCAACGGCAGATTGAGGTGATTGAGAATGCTGAAATTACTGCCATTCATCCGCATCAGATCACCTTAGCCGAGGGTCATAGGCTACCCTTCCATTACGCCATGCTGCTACCGCCGTTCCGGGGACCAAGCTTTGTCCGAGATGTCCCTGGGTTGAGTGATGAGAAGGGTTTTCTACCTGTATTACCGACGTATCAGCATCCTTCATTTCCCTCTATCTATAGTGCAGGCGTAGTGGTGCAGTTATCGCCACCGGAACCGGAAAAGACACCGTTGCCTATCGGTGTGCCAAAAACGGGGCAAATGGCGGAGGCGATGGGTATGGCGGTGGCGCACAACATTGCTAGAGAATTGGGTGTGATTCAAGCTGCACCAATGACGCCTACGTTAGCAGCGATTTGTATGGCAGATTTTGGTGATACGGGAATTGTCTTCTTAGCTGATCCCGTTTTACCTAATCCGAAAACAGGTCAACGGCGACGTGCGATCGCCAAACGCGGTCGTTGGGTAAGCTGGTTAAAGATTGCTTTTGAGCGATTTTTCTTAACCAAGATGCGATGGGGGTTATCTGTACCTTGGTTTGAGCGTTGGGGTCTGCGTTTGTTGGGCTTGTCGCTGGTAGAACCCATTCCAGTATCAAAGGATTATCCAATTGAGTCAAGTCTACAACCAAGATAAGCGATTAAACTTACAGTTTGGCGAATAAGTCCGCAAGAGTCCGGCTCAAGCTATACTAAGGTCTAAAGTTGGAGAACTAAGAGGTAGTAAGTGCAATGGTTCAAAAAATTGCCCTCTTTAATCACAAAGGCGGAGTCAGCAAGACTACAACCACATTTAATCTGGGTTGGATGCTTGCCTCAAAGGGAAAAAGAGTAATTCTTGTAGATACTGACCCCCAGTGTAATCTAACGGGTATGGCTTTAGGGCAAGGAACAGAGAGCGGCGAGGAAAGAATTGAGGCGATTTACAGTACAGATTCAAATATTAGAACAGGGCTAACACCAGCCTTTGAGTCACAGCCAAGGGCTATTGAGGCAGTAGACTGCATTCCTATTGAGGGACAAGATGGACTGTTTTTACTGCCTGGTCATGTGGGTTTTGCTGAGTATGAAGTCACATTGGGAATTGCTCAAGAGCTAAGTGGCTCAATTCAGGCTCTCAAAAACTTACCCGGATCTATTACAGATTTATTGAATAAAACGGCTGAAAACTTTAGTGCAGATTATATTTTGATTGATATGAGTCCAAGCTTAGGAGCAATCAACCAGAATTTACTAATGACCAGTGACTTTTTTATAGTACCGACTACAGCCGATTTCTTTTCGGTAATGGCAATTGATTCATTGGCTAAAATTTTACCAAAATGGTACGCATGGGGTAAACAGGCTAGTTCGCTTCCTGTATTGAAAGGAGCATCCTATCCATTTCCTGACATTACACTACGCTTTTTAGGTACTATTGTTCAAAACTTTCGGATCATTCGCGGAAAGGAAACGGCTGCGTTTGAAACATGGATTCAAAGAGTTGAAGAGGATGTTGCTAACAAACTGATTCCTGTTTTGAGGCAAAATAACATGATGCTTTCTGAACAACTTTATAGGGAGAATGGTATTGCTCAGAGTTGCACTCTTACAAAAATTCCCAACTTTAATAGTTTAATAGCTCTGTCACAGGAGCATCAAGCACCCGTCTATGCCTTGACACCTGAGCAATTACGTTCTGCTAAATGGCAGGGCAAAGTTGTAGTAAAGGCTCAAGAGAAGCAAAAACAATTTGAAAGCACATTTTCGGATTTAGCCGATAAGATTATAGGACTAACTTCTCTTTCCTATGCAGTCAGCGCTTGATCAATTCCGAATCAGCATTGCTCGTGTTCGAGATCTGATTTCTATTCACAACTCTGTCAAAGCCCAATCAACTCCCGCCCTAGATTTGTCAGATATTTTGAGGGCTGCTCTGGTTCTAGCTGTGAGCGCCTTGGATTACTATGTCCATGAAGTTGTAATCCTAGGAATGCTAGAGATTCACAGGGGTCAGCGTTCCGAACCTAATCCTCCACGCAACAGTTCTCAATCTGCATTTTCTCGTTTTCAAGTTTCCCTAGGTGGCGCACGACAAGAACGATTGATAGCGATGGATATTGCATCCTGGTTAGAGAATGAAATTCAACAAAGTCAAGGTTCCTCATTTTTGCAGCAATCTCACACAGTCTCGGCTTTGCTCCCAGTTATATCAAGTGGCATTTTGAACAGACTGAATAATGCCTCTTGGCTAGAAGATGAAGTTCGAGAACGTCTTAGCTATCAAAGCTTTCAGCAACCCGAAAAAATAGCCGATGCCATTCGCCTAATTTCAGATAAAAAATTGTGGGAAGAGGTTGCTCAGAAGTTGGGCAGATCCGCCAAAGATGTTAAACAACAACTGAGTGCGATAGTTGATCGTAGAAACAAAATTGCTCATGAAGCTGATATCGATCCTACATATAATATTGGCAGCCGCTGGAACATTGATAAAAGTCTCGTCAGCGATGCAGTTAACTTTGTGGAGCAGGTTGTTGAGAGTATTCACCAAATCCTTTAAGTAAACTATGCCTGTAAAAACGAAGTCTCAAGTATTCTCTCTCTTGTATGAGCATCAACAAGAGTTACGGCGTTTTGGAGTCAAACAGTGTGGAGTGTTTGGCTCATTTGTTCGTGATGCAATCCACGAAAAAAGCGATGTTGATATTCTGGTGGTATTTGAGCCAGACCAGAAAACTTTTGATAACTTTATGCACTTGTCATTTTTTCTAGAAGATCTATTTGGTAGAGCCGTTGACCTGATTACTATCGAGTCGTTAAGTCCTTACATCGGTTCGCGTATTCTAGATAAGGTTGAGTATGTCTGTGTCAGCGCGTGAGTATTTACAGCATATCCTCGACGAAACCACCTACATTATCACAAGCTCTAGGGGTCTGGATAAAACTACTTTTGTGCAAGACGAAACCTTGAAACGGGCTTATGTTCGTAGCATTGAAGTAATTGGCGAAGCGGTTAAACAACTACCTGATACACTACGTCAGAACTATACCACAATTGAATGGCGTGCGATCGCGGGAATGCGTGACCGCTTAATCCATAACTACTTCGGCATTGATTACGATATTGTGTGGGACGAAGATATGATGAAATGTAAAGTTGTCCTACTATGAGTCAGACCGAATGCCCTCTGCTGTTTGTGTCCAACACGTCCAAAAAAACTACGATAAAATTCCTGTGGTTAATGACCTCTCCTTCACTATCGAATCGGGAGAGATATTTGGTCTACTCGGTCCCAACGGTGCGGGGAAATCGACGACGATTCGCATGTTAACCACTTTAACCCGACCCACCGAAGGGCAAATTGAGATTGCGGGTTATAATGTGGTGCGTCAACCGGCTGAGGTTAAGCAAAATATCGGCGTCGTGTTGCAACAAACAAGTGTTGATAACGACCTGACCGTTTGGGAGAATATGGAACTCCACGGACGTTTGCACCACATTTCCAATCCCCGACGGCAAACCCTGATTAACCAGTGGTTGGAGTATGTCGAATTAGCCCAAAGGCGGGATTCGCCAGTCAAAACCCTATCAGGTGGGATGAAGCGTCGCCTGCAAATTGCTAGGGCGCTACTGCACCAACCCAAAATTCTATTTTTAGATGAACCTACGGTGGGACTTGATCCCCAAACCCGTCGCCGCCTGTGGGAGATTATTCGCGATTTAAACCGCCAAGGAATGACTATGCTGCTGACGACGCATTACATGGACGAGGTGGAGGTGTTGTGTGATGCCTATGGGACGAGTCAGCCGGGACGCATCGGTATTATGGACTGTGGTAAGCTAATTGAACTGGGAACCCTGCAACAACTGAAAGCTAACCATGGTGAGGGGTTGCTGATGAAACAAATTGGCGATCGCTTTGAGTATAAATTCTTTCCGACTCTAGATGATGCCAATGCCTACCTTGACAGCTTACCGGATAAAACGGGTATGATGGTTCGTCCCTCAAATTTAGAAGATATCTTTGTGGAACTGACGGGACGACAACTCGATTGATGAGCATTTCGGTACTTGCCAATCCCTAATCCTCAATCCTCAATCCCTAATCACTCAACACTCGGTAAGTAAGGGCGGGTTTTGAACCCAAGTTATCGTCAACAGTTTGGGCGAATTCCCTAAACCCGCCCCTACACACCCAAAACTCAACACTCGGTAAGGGCGGGTTTTGAACCCAAGTTATCGTCAACAGTTTGGGCGAATTCCCTAAACCCGCCCCTACACACCCAAAACTCAACACTCGGTAAGGGCGGGTTTTGAACCCAAGTTATCGTCAACAGTTTGGGCGAATTCCCTAAACCCGCCCCTACACACCCAAAACTCAACACTCGGTAAGGGCGGGT
>CAKZMA010000639.1 GCA_937127375.1 uncultured Coleofasciculus sp.
CCCACACCCAACCCCAGAATACAATCGACAATAGCGCCACAAAGGGTGAAAGCTTCATCGCATCCTGGAACATCTGCTGCAAACGGTCAAGGTATTGGGGTGCTTTAGGTTCCACAATTTCCGCACTCAGTAGCAGTGCGCCGATGGCTAAGCCGACAACGCCAGCCAGAACCAGCATGACAATGACCAAACTCAGCCAATGGGGGACATGACGGTTGAGCCAACGTTGCAGGGGATGGACTAACACCGCGATGAAAAAGGCAAACGCTAAGGGGATGGTAATCGCACTGGTTGCTTTAAGCGCCGCGATCGCGCTTGATAGTAGCGATGATCGTCAGCAGGATTTGAATCGTTTTTGCCGATACGCGCATAGATCAGGTCTTGATCGGTCTATCTATTGTCTGCGATCGATGCCTTCCCCTGTCATCTACCTCAAGACTTGGCTTGAAAATGCTTAGGCTGCATGTCTGTCAGGGGAATGATCAGCAATATCCCCTAACAGGGCAGGAATTCGTTACAATGTCTATTGAGACTCAAAGCGGTGACTACGTTTGTTTTCAGTATTCATAGGTTTTTCCCCTAAAGTATTGACAGGCTGTTCTCCGAAATCTTGGCTCTCGACACACTTTTTGATTGGGGAGAACATCAATCGATGTCAATTTATGTAGGCAATCTCGACTACTCCGTTACCTCTGAAGACCTTAGCGAAGTCTTTGCCGAGTATGGTACTGTCAAGCGAGTTCATCTGCCGACTGATCGCGAAACAGGTCGTCTGCGCGGGTTTGGCTTTGTGGAAATGGGGACGGAAGACGAAGAAGCCTCAGCAATTTCTGAGCTAAACGGCGCTGAATGGATGGGTCGTGAACTCAAGGTCAATCAAGCGCGACCTCGTGAAGATCGTCCAAAAAGCGGTGGTGGTCGCCGAAACAACCGCTTCTAGGTTTTGAGTTGACTGTGGCGCTTATGTGTGAATCTACAGAAGCGTTTTGTTGTATTGATGGAGACATCTAAAATGGCTAAACGCCGCAATTTGAAAAAAGAGAAAGCCTCTCGCAACCAAGCTTATGCTCGGCAGTTTCGCAAGAAGTCTTCTTCTTCTTCTTTCTCAAGAAACAAGCGCTATTTTGGTAATCGTGATACCAAAAACGAAAATGAAAATGAAGGTGAAGAAAAAGAGGCTGAGTAGTAATCACTCGCGACTCTTGTCTTGGGTGAAAGCAATCTCATAAAGCTCCGATAGTATCGATAAGGGACAGGTTAACTAACCTGTCCCTTATTTATTTGAAATGAGTTGGCTCAAATGAATAAACGCTGGACTTAGAAATTCATTTCAGCCGCTTGTACTTTCTCAATCTGCTTTTTCTTCAAGACAAGGAAGAGTTGAGAAAACATAATCGCAACAATGAAGACCATTAGCCACTTAATCCGAGCCGGGTCTTGTAAGACAATTTCGCCGTCTACTTGACCAAATCCACCGACATTAGGATCAGTGGTTAAAGCGTCACCTGCGGCGACTTCTTGCCCTTCGGAAACCACTAATTCGGGTCCTGCAGGAATGGTATTTACAACTGTGTCACCCTCAGAGGTTTGAATGGTAACGTCGTAGCCGCCTTCTTCTAACTTGGTAATTTGAGAAATTAAACCGGCTTTTGTGGAATTGTAGACCGTGTTGTTACTCTTATTCCCAGCCGGATAAACCTGACCACGACCTCGGTTAGCGCCAACGTGAACCGAGTATTTGCCAAAATGGACATCTTTTTCCGTTTTTGGATTCGGAGAAAGAACCGGGAACACAATTTCTTGATACTGTTCACCCGGTAGGGGACCAATAATCACTACATTGTCTTGGTCTGCGCTATAGGGCTGGAAGTAAAGTCCGCCAACTTCTTCCTGTAATTCTTCAGGAATGCGGTCTTCGGGAGCAATTTTAAAGCCCTCTGGTAACATGACCACAGCGCCGACATTGAGACCGCCTTGGGAACCGTCTCCTAAGACCTGTTGAGTGTCAAGGTCATAGGGGATTTTTACCACGGCTTCAAAGACGGTATCTGGTTTAACCGATTGGGGAAGTTCCACTTCCGTGGGTTTCGCTGCGAGGTGACAGTTAGCACAAACAATCCGTCCGGTGGCTTCACGGGGAGTTTCCGGGGCGGTTTGCTGCGCCCAGAACGGATAAGCCGCCGCCGACTGGGGAAGGGAAATATCACTAATGAAGAAAAATGCCGCTGTTGCCAAAGTCAGCAAGAGGGCTTGGGTAATAATCCGCTTACTGCTTTTGTACATCACCGATAAAGAAGGTGTTCTCATCGCTTAAGGAAAAAATTCACAATTCAAAAATGGGCTGTGTCATTTGCCCCTAACGAAGGACAAATGACGAAAACAATTAAGTCCACCAAGGATCGTTATCCGTGCGGAAATCGGTTTCCGTCCACTGGGAAAAGGTCAGGTTATCGTCTTCGGTGACATCGGCGTGAACCAAGGCTAAAGACAATGGAGCCGGTCCACGGACTACTTTGCCCTGACTATTGTACTGAGAACCATGACAAGGGCAGACGAATTTGTTCTCACTGGCATTCCAGGGAACCACACATCCCAGGTGAGTGCAGATCGCGTTGATCCCGTAGTCCGCGATCGCTTTGTCTTCGGTCACGACTACATAAGTGGGATCACCTTTGAGTCCTTGAGCCAAGGTGCGATCGCCTGGGTTATGGCTGCTTAAAAATTCGCTAACCTGGATATCATTGCCCAAAGCATCCTTAGCGGTGACACCACCGCCAGCACTACCACTTGATGGGGGAATAAAGTACTTGACGATTGGATAGAGGGCACCGACGAAAGTACCCGTAATCGTACCAAACGTCAAGAGGTTCATAAATTGACGACGCCCCATATCGGGGACATCTGGGGAGCCAGACACTTGAGCCATAACTGAACGCCTAAGGGTATATTTTTTTTAACAACTCTGGGATGATTCCCAGCATTTTCTTTACCCCGCTCCTTTTATGAAGAGGGATTCAACCGCGAGCAGGGTTGCCACAATCCTTATGTAAGTAAGGATTTACGGCTTAAGCTATGAGTATTATTACATTCTTTGTACCCTTCTCATAAAGTAAAGAAACTTTATCTTTGTAAAAAAATGTAAACAATCAGCCAGGTAAGGGATCTATGACAGCACAAGAGTTGCACCAAATCCTGCTCAGCAAGTGGGGACGCTCTTATGACATCCAGCTTCGGCGGACTCAGGGAAAAATTTTTGTTCAGGTGATGTGGAAGTACCTAGAGCAGAAGTCGTTTCCCCTGTCTGAAGCCGAGTATCTAGAGCGTCTGGACGCCATTGCCCATTATCTTAATGGTTGGGGTGCGGTTTCCCAAGTGCAAGAATACATCCAGCAAACTCGTGAGCGTCCCCGGTTGGGTAAAGCCGTGAGCATTCCAATTGAGATGGGGGAACGGGCGTCGGAATGGATGTTGGATGATTTTTAGGGGGTTGGATGATTTGTCGGGGTTTGGTGACCCAATCATTTGTCGGGGTTTGGTGACCCAATCATTTGTCGGGGTTTGGTGACC
>CAKZMA010000640.1 GCA_937127375.1 uncultured Coleofasciculus sp.
GGGTGGTTTCTAGACCATCGGTTCAGCCGTAGGGGCACGGCAGTGCCTATCCGTGTCAACTTAAGGCTGAAACCCTTACTTAATAAGAGATCCCCCCTAGCCCCCCTTAAAAAGGGGGGAACCAGAAATTAATCAAAGTCCCCCTTTTGAAGGGGGATTTAGGGGGATCTAAACTTTGGGCGCTAGTCATACAAAGTCTTAAGTTGACACGGATGCAGGTCGGTGCTAACCGACAGAAATCGGGGAACTAATGCGCGTTTTTTCGGCACAGTTGGCGGAATAATGAAACGGTATAGTCAGTATTTATACTCAAAAATCCCGAAATCTACATAATTTAAAGGTTTCAACGTTCCATATCTGGCAATCAGCCATTAGAATAATGCAGTGAAACTTCGAGCCGGTGGGTGTTTCGGGCATTTTTTCTGGAAACCTCTGGTTTTGGGGGTCAAATAGTGAACTCTAGACTAATGGGTTAGAGTAAGCGTTGACCTTTGATTCACGCAGAAATAAGGAGATTTATGATGAACAAGGGCGAATTAGTGGATAAAGTGGCGGAAAAAGCTGCTGTGACTAAAAAACAGGCGGATGCGGTGTTAACTGCGGCATTGGAGTCAATTATGGAAGCTGTCTCTGAGGGCGATAAAGTCACCTTAGTTGGCTTCGGTTCCTTTGAATCGCGGGAACGCAAAGCCCGTGAGGGACGCAACCCCAAAACTGGCGATAAGATGGAAATCCCGGCGACGAAGGTTCCGGCGTTTTCTGCAGGGAAGCTGTTTAAGGAAAAAGTTGCCCCTCCCAAGTAAGGGTGTTAGTCAAGCCTGATTGGTGAAGATAACAGACAATGTAGAGACGTAGCATGCTACGTCTCTACAGACAGATTTTGAGGAGATGTGATCCTTGAAACGACCCATTCACGGGGGAAATCTAGCCTGGGCTGCGGCACGGGTAGGTTGTTCCCCTTCCCTGATTCTGGATTTTTCGGCGAGTATCAATCCTTTGGGACCGCCAAAATGTGCGATCGCGGCGATTGAGTCTCATCTGGATGACTTGGTTGCTTACCCGGCACCGGATTACTACCCGTTACGAGTAGCTCTGAGTCAACTCCATTCCACGCTTAACCCTAACTGGATTCTACCGGGGAATGGCTCGGCTGAGTTGTTAACCTGGGCAGCCAGGGAACTCTCAGAACTGGAGGAAACGATTATTTTGACTCCAGCCTTTAGCGACTACCAACGAGCGCTGAGGGCGTTTAATGGCAGAATCAGGGGGTGTTTTTTCTTCGGGGAAGATGGGGAAGATGAGGGACTTGTCTCAACACTCAGTCAGGGCGGGTTTTGCCCAAAGGTTATCATCAATAGCCACAAGCAAATTCCTAAACCCGCCCCTACATTAGGGCTTGTCTCTGGCAAAAATCAGGGTTTGCTGCTGAATAATCCCCATAATCCGACGGGTCAATTATGGGATAAAGTCAGCCTGCTGCCTTATTTGGAACAATTTGCCCTCGTGGTTGTGGATGAAGCCTTTATGGACTTTTTGCCACCGGATCAGCAGCAAAGCCTGATTCGGTGGGTGCAGGATTATCCGAATCTGGTCATTTTGCGATCGCTGACTAAATTCTACAGTCTGCCTGGACTCCGTTTAGGTTATGCGATCGCTCATCCTGAGCGGCTAAAACGCTGGCAAAAATGGCGTGATCCTTGGTCTGTAAACGTCTTGGCTGTGGCGGCTGCGATGGCTGTGGTACAAGATCAGGCATTTCAACACCAGACTTGGGACTGGCTACCCGCCGCGCGATCGCATCTGTTTCAAGGGTTATCATCGTTACCAGGGTTACATCCCTATCCCAGCGCCGCTAACTTTCTACTGGTACACTCAGAACACTCCTGTTCCCAACTGCAGGAAGACTTACTCAAGCACCATCGTATTCTAATTCGGGATTGCTTGAGCTTTCCGGAATTAGGCGATGGTTATTTTCGAGTAGCGATTCGTACTCAAGCGGATAACCAACGTTTATTAGATGCTTTGAAAGATGTTATAAGTTAGAAATTATGAATCGGAATTATTTTTTTTAAACGCAGAGGAACGCAGAGGTTAGCGCAGAGGAACGCAGAGGAATTGGGAGTATTGGGGTGAAAAGTTTATAGAATTGGATAAATAATCGGAATATGACCAATGAACCATGAACTATGAACTATGAACCATGAACTATGAACCATGAACCATGACAAAAGATTATGACCTTATTGTAATTGGTAATAGCAGGGCGGGTGCTTATGCTGCATTGGCTGCGACTCAATTAAAGGCTCGTGTTGCCTTGATTGAACTAGAAAACCTCCAGAGCAACTGGTTAGGTCAAGAAGCGCTTTATAATCAGGCATTGATGCAGGTGGGGCGAGTTCTTCAGCAAGTACGGAAAGCACCTAAATTTGGAATTGATTCGGCTAGAAATAACTCAATTCCCGATACGGCTGAGTTAGAAAAACAGTTAGTTAAACAATCAGGGGAAGTAGGTAGAGACGAGCCATGGCAGGTTGAGGAAACCGAGAAAGAGGATATTAGAACGTATCTGAGTCCTTTTGAGTCAACCGCCCACTTTCCTACTGTAGAAATTCCTGACGCAATGGAATGGGCAGAGATGGTGGTTTCTACCTGTTATGAAGCGACTTCTCCAGCAATTTTGGCATCCTTTGGTGTAGATATAATTTCTGGTAATGGAGAATTTTGTCGCTTACCTCACCTGGGCTTTGTTGTCAATAACCGACGCTTGCAAGCAAGGGCATATCTGATTGCAACGGGATCTTGCCCAGAAATTCCTGATATTGATGGGCTAGAGACAATCCGTTACTGTACCCCTAGAGATATCTGGAAGTATGTAGACACGTCTCAACACAAAGTTATCGGGGCAAATTTGACTGATATCGTTCCTCAAGAAACCGATAAGGTAACCAAACCTAGTCCTCAAGGAAAACTGGAGAACATAGAAGAAACTATTCCATTTCAGTTACAGAAAAATTGGTTAGTTGTTGGTAGCACTCCCAATGCGATTGAACTCGCTCAAACATTAGCGCGGCTGGATTGTCAGGTGACACTGGCGGTGAGTGAGGCTCTTATTTTTCCCCAAGAAGACGCAGAGGCGTCGCGTCTGGTGCAAGCGCAATTAGAAGCCGAAGGAATTCGTGTTTTGACTCAAAGTCCGGTGACTCAGATAAAGTGGATTGAGGGAAAAAAATGGGTGCAAGTGGGAAATCGAGCAATTGAAACCGATGAAATTTTGTTGGCGACGGGTCAAACGCCTAATATTGAATCGTTAAATTTAGCAGGGGTTGGGGTTGAGTTTTCCCGAAAAGGGTTGAAACTCAATCCAAAACTGCAAACTACTAATCCCCGTATCTATGCTTGTGGTGATGTGATTGGCGGTTATCAATTTGAGCATATTGCCGAATATGAAGCCAGTATTGCGATCAAAAATGCTTTATTTTTTCCACGATGGACTGTGGATTATCAGGGCATTCCTTGGGCAATTTTTACTGATCCAACCTTAGCACGGGTGGGGTTAACGGAAGCGCAAGCCAGACGGCGTTATGGTAAGAATGTTTGGGTGGTGCGACAGTATTTCAAAACTTTGGATAAGGCGCAGATTCTGGGTGAAACGACGGGATTTTGTAAACTGGTGCTGCGTCGGAATGGGACGATTTTAGGTGGATTAATCGTGGGAGCAAATGCTGATGAATTGATTGGTGCGATCGCGCTACTAATTCGCCATAAGATTAAAGTGGGTTCACTGGCTAAAATGCCGCAAGCTTCGCCTACAATGTCAGAAATTATTTATAAAACGGCGCAGGAGTGGCAACGTCAACGGTTAGAGAGTAATAAGATGTTACAAAATCTGCTGGAAAGCTTTTTTAACTGGCGACGGAAGTGGTGAGTTGATATAGCACTACGGGGTACGGAAAGGACATCAGTTAGTCCAAGAGGGAACAGGGAACAGGGAACAGGGAACAGGGAACAG
>CAKZMA010000641.1 GCA_937127375.1 uncultured Coleofasciculus sp.
GCTCCCCCATCTTCCCCATCTTCCCCATCTTCCCTGCGCTCAATCCACCTCAATTCGCACCGTTTGCACCCCCCCTTCCACAGACACCTCGATCACCCTCGGTGGCTTAGGTTTGGGCATGACACTGATGTCACCATTACTTTCTAGACGAGCGATTTCCACCTGCATGGGTTCAGTGATTTTTCCCTTGAGACGCAACGATGACTCTAAATCTCTGTCACTAATATGACTTTTTCGCATCGCCTTGCGATTCACTTGACCCTCGCGAATTAACGTCCGGGGTCTACCTTTGACCCAAACATCAAGACGCTCAACATGAAACGCCAGTGCTGATACTAACCCATGCATTCCCACTAATACTAACGCTGCGCCTAATGTGGGAAAATAGGGCGCAGCCCCATTAATCGCCCGACTCAAGGTAGACCCCAGAATCACACCCAATAGCACATCCATCGCTGCATGTTTGCCAATAAAGCGGCGATCGCCAATCACCCGCACCATGATCAGCGCCGCCCCATAAATAACCGCTGCCCGTAATCCCATCTGCCACACATTGAGCGTTGGGGCTTCGAGTCCCAATGCCCAGCTAATTGTATCCCCAAGTGCCTGCATCATCTTAATCCCTGACGTTAACTTGACGGCTCAGATCCGATCATCAGCACCGTAATCATACCTGCCAAGATAATCAAGCCAACATTAATCGCCAGCAATTCTAAGCCACCAACCCCCCGAAGCGGATCATGAGACATAAACGCGATCGCAGCAGCCGCCGCCGCCGGGACTAATGCTAAAGCCGCAACCGTTCCCACTAATGTATCCACTTTCTGCTTCACTAAAGCAATTGTCCCAGCCACACCCGCCGCTAAAGCCACCACAACACTGTACCAACCCGGTTCTACCCGTTCTTCCAGTAGGGGTTTATTCAGGAGATTGTCATGAGAGGGTAAAATGTCGCTGGTATTGAATACCCATACCGTCGCCATGGCTGAAATTGTCGCCACGAAGAGTCCGATTACAGCCACCATGAAACCCCGTAGCGCCAGCCTGGGTTGACCTGCAACTAGGGCAAAGGCGACCAATGATAACGGTAGAAATGCTGGGGCAATAATCATCGAACCAATCAGAATTGGAATCGAATTGGTCAACAAGGCAATGGCGGATAAAATGCCCGCCATGCCCATTAACACTAAATAAGAGGGTGAAAGCAGCACTTCTTCCGAGAGTTGCTGGAGAATCTTGGGTTCAACCAGAGGGGGCTGGGGAGTTTGAATCAACTCGTTTGGTTTGTCCATGATTAGAAAATAGGGAACAGGAACTAGGGAACAGGAACTAGGGACTAGGATTCTAGGCAATAGGAAATGGGATGGGAGAGATTTTCCCGACAGGAGATTATACCGCTGGGATCGCCCCGCACTAGCCGATGAGCAAGAAACATGTTAAAAATATGCCTGTCAATCTTTTTCAGGGATGTAATCTTAGCCAGAGAAAAAATCAGCGTGCGGATTCTTGGTTCCAGTATCGGGAACGGAATAATCTAGCGACGACCAAGATTGGCATTTCCATCTCTGTTAATTATGAAACCGAGAGTAGTCTTCGGATGAGGAAGTTTTACAGATGACATCTAGACGTTTTCCCTTCACTTTGGTAAATATGCTCAAGTTAATGATTCGCTCTGGAGGGCGTCATTGGTGGCTCTCTTTTTTATTGTGGATGATTTTAGTCAGTCCCGCCCAAGCTTTAACGGAATTACGGGTGGCGATTGAAGAGGGCGTCAGCCGCGTTAAGGTAGGAAGTTCAACCAAAGCCATTGTTCGCGATAGCGCAGGTCAACCTGTGGGAGAACTTGCGCCGATGAATGGTTTTGACGCCCAATCTGGAGGAAGTGGGGTTCGTTTAGGGCGTTGGAGTTCGGGATCACTGTGGATTGAACCCACTGAGGATGGTTTGGTTTGGATAGGCGATCGCTGGTATCGAGGGCGGACTCGATTAGTGGCGACGGGTGGGCGATTAACGGTGGTTAATCATGTTGATTTTGAGCAATATCTCTACAGCGTGATTGGCTCCGAAATGAGTCCGAGTTGGCCCCAAGAAGCCCTAAAAGCCCAAGCGGTTGCGGCTCGTACCTACGCTCTCTATAAACGAGCTGAATCAGGGAATAGCGTCTACGATGTTGGTGATACGGTCAAGTGGCAAGTTTACAAGGGAATGAACACTGAAGCCGAAAGCACTCATACCGCTGTCAACGCCACAGCCGGACAGATTTTAACCTACGGCGGTGATGTGATTCTATCCGTTTTCCATTCCTCGTCGGGTGGACATACAGAAAATGTCGAAGATATTTGGAGTAAACCCCTAGCCTATCTGCGAGGAGTTCCCGATTATGATGTGGGCGCACCTGTCTATCAATGGACTCAAACCTTTTCCGGTAGCGAATTGGGACGCCGGATTGGTGGAGTTGGGCGCGTCACTTCTATGACCCCAGAACGGACAACTCCCCATGGGCGCGTTGTCACCATCAGAGTAAAGGGAACAGGCGGGAGTAAGCGGGTTAGTGGCAATGATATGCGTAAGGCGCTGGGACTGAAAAGTACACTGTTTACGGTGAGTAATATGGGTGGGAGTTTTCAAGTTAGTGGTCGCGGCTATGGTCACGGATTAGGATTAAGTCAATGGGGGGCGCATAATTTAGCGCAACAGGGTGTTAACTATCAACAGATTTTGAGTCACTATTATCAACAGGCAGCAATTTCTCAGCTTCCGTAATTTAAGAACAGTAACCCAGCTTTGAGGGGCTTGGTAACCAAGCCCCCACCATTACAACTTGAAATATGGGAAGAAATGGCTAAAGCTCTTACTGTTCAATGTTCGGACTAATTAAACTAACAATTTAGCACACTAAGTACGGAAGACCCGGATGGAATAAAAATGCCAATTGGGATGAGGGCGCGGGTTGGTATTTGGGCGCACCGACGTGCGCCCTATTGCAAACGTTGCGCCCCATGATATATTTGACTTTATAGACGATAGCGATCG
>CAKZMA010000642.1 GCA_937127375.1 uncultured Coleofasciculus sp.
TACACCCAATCCGTCATTAGCTCTCGATGGGTTAACCGTGAACTCCTTGTATGTAAACCGGGAAATCGCCAACTTTGATTTGTCTCTTTCCCTGCAAGAAAAATTAGGAAAATTAACAGGAGGATGGCAGTACAAAACAGACCTATTCAAGGCGACGAGCATAACTCAGATGTTGGCGCATTTCCAGACCTTACTAGAACGCTTAGTTATCAATCCCGAACTGTGCCTAGAAGACTTGCCACGTTTTGCTGATGGAAAACTCCATCACCGGTATGACGACAATCTGGATGCAGCTCCCTTAACTCAACAGCAACAGAAAACCTATATCGCTCCGCGAGATAAGCTGGAACACCAACTCACCCAAATTTGGGAAAAAGTTCTAGGTATTCAACCCATCGGCGTGAGGGATAATTTTTTTGAACTCGGGGGACACTCCCTGCTAGCGGTACAACTGTTCGGGCAAATCGAGAAGAAATGGAACAGAAATCTACCCGTAGCTACCCTTTTCCAAGCACCAACCGTCGAGCAACTCGCCAACCTTCTGCGCCAGTCAGGATGGTCAGCACCTTGGTCTTCATTGGTAGCGGTTCAACCAGAGGGTTCTAAGCCACCATTCTTTTGTGTCGCTGCGGCTGGCTGCACCGCCCTTGGTCTTACCACTCTGGCGCGTTGTCTTGGAGCTGACCAACCTTTTTATGGTTTGGAAGAAAAAATGGATGGAAAACAGGCTCCCAAATTGCGGATTGAAGACTTAGCCACTCATTACATCGAAGAAATATGTACTGTCCAGCCTGATGGTCCTTATTTTTTAGGAGGTCACTCCTTTGGTGGTATAGTTGCCTTTGAAATCGCTCAACAGCTACAGGCACAAGGTAAGACGGTAGCTCTGCTCGCCCTATTTGATACTGCCTATAATGGGTTGCCTATTAATAGTTCACCATCGCCTTTACCATTACCTGTACCGTCGCCTGTACCATTCCGTTCCCGTGTCTCTATACATCTGGAGCAAATTTTACAACTCGGATTTAGCGAGAAGATAACCTACATTCATGCCCACGTCAAAGAGCAATTGGGGTGGAAAGTCAGGAAGCACCAGAAAAAGCTGACCAAGTTCAGGAGCCAGATAGAGAAGAACGTCCAGAAAATTGCCTGTAATTTTTACTTGGGTATTGGACAGGAATTGCCTTACGCTCTCCGAGGATTTCATTTATTAGAGGAGAAGACAAAAGCCAGAAAAGCGTATCGACTGCAAATCTATCCCGGTCAGGTCACTGTATTCTGGGCTATGGGTGACGGACATCCTCTAAAAACTTACCATAATCGTTCAGGCTGGGGCACAGTGGCTGGAGGAGGATTGAAGCTGCACGGTGTTCCTGGCAATCATGGCAGCTTGAAGTCAGAGCCTAATGTACAGGTTCTGGCAGAAAAATTGCGGGTTTGTTTGGATGAGGCACAGGCGGAAGTGGAAAGGATGGTTGGTCAAACAGACTCCCGTTAATTCTGCACATTTTTTTATTGACTAGACCAAAAAAGTGAGGTTTAATTATGCAACCCATTGAAGAAATGCTACGCCAGCACATTGCCGAAACTATTCTGTTCAGTAGCCAAGGCTATGCTTATCCCGATGACGCTTCCTTACTGGAAAACGGCATCATTGACTCGATGAACGTGATGGAATTGGTGCTGTTTTTAGAAGAAAAATTGGGCATTAAGGTGGAAGATTTCGAGATTGTCCCGGAAAACTTTGATTCCGTTAGCAATCTAGCGGCATTTGCCCGACAAAAACAGTCCCTGTTTGTTAGTTCTTAAAGGCAGGAGTTGTCATGTTGGTACAGGAATTTCTGGAGTCTAGCGCTGACCGATTACCGGATAAGGTGGCGTTGATTGGCGATGGGCAACGCCTAACCTATGCTGAAGTCGAGGCACAGGCAAACCGCTTGGCAAATGCGTTCTTGGCACAGGGTTTACAACGGGGCGATCGCGTCGTATTATTTCTACCGAACTGCCTAGAATTGGCGATCGCAATTTTTGCTGTCCTCAAAGCTAGTGGCGTTTTTGTGCCACTCAACCCCAGCACGAAGTCCGATAAGTGCGCCTATATCTTAAACAATTGTCAAGCCAGATTTTTAATCACCAGTGGGCGACAAGCCGATTTAGCCCAACAGCTCACCCAACAGGTTTCCTCCCTCAAAACCATCATCCTGACTTCGCCACCCGCCGAGACGAGTACGGGCAATGTCCTGAACTATACCGCCATCCAGGGCGATTACAAATCACATAAACCCCCGAAAGTCAATATTGATCTCGATCTCGCTTGCCTAATTTACACCTCCGGTAGCACGGGCGACCCCAAAGGCGTCATGTCAGACCACAGCAATGTTGTCTTTGCCGCCAGTTCGATTATTGAATACCTCGGCAATGTCGAGAGTGATATTATCATCGGCTTGTTGCCCTTGTCCTTCGATTACGGACTGTACCAACTTTTGATGGTGTTTAAATTCGGCGGCACTTTAGTACTGGAAAAAGGATTTACCTATCCAGCCGCTATTCTCAAACGCATGGAACAAGAGCGGGTCACTGGCTTCCCTGGCGTCCCGACAATCTACGCCATGCTACTGAAAATGGATCTGAGTACCTACGATTTATCCAGTTTACGTTATTTGACCAACACCGCCGCTGCCTTACCTCCCTCCCACATTCTCCAAATTCGGGCTAAGTTTCCCTGGGCGACGCTGTTCTCGATGTACGGTTTAACCGAAACCAAGCGCACCCTCTATCTGCCCCCAGATCAACTCTCGCAACGTCCCGATTCCGTAGGCATCGCCATTCCTGGCACCGAAGTGTGGATTGAAGATGAACAGGGTCAGCGGCTGGGTTGCTCTCAAGTGGGTGAGTTGGTGGTGCGGGGACGCCATGTCATGCGCGGTTATTGGGGTAATCCCCAGGCAAGTGCTGCCCGTTTCCGCCCTGGATTGATTCCAGGGGAGCGGCTGTGCTACACCGGTGACCTATTTCGCATGGATGAAGAGGGGT
>CAKZMA010000643.1 GCA_937127375.1 uncultured Coleofasciculus sp.
ATCAGGTTCCCGTAGAATTAGGGTGGCTGACAGCGCCGCTTCCGGAAAATCAACTCAATCCATTCCCGATGTGGATGTGATCCCATAGATTGGCTATAACCCATTCTGAAAAATGATCCACTTGATTTATTAAGAATGATGTAGAACTATTGAGTTTGCTGCCTATGTCGTTAATAATATTCGGTAAAAAAATAAATAGTGTAATCACGTTTACCGCTTGTGTGATCCGCAAAATTCAATACAATTGGAGATCCTAACGAATGAAAGACTGGGACGTAACAGCCTTAAGAGAATGGCATAAATCAAACTCTAGTCCTGCCAAATCCACACTATCCCCAAAACCGAAAAAACATCCCTGTGACTACGAGACATTTGCCAATCAGTTACTCAAACAATCTAGACTCCTTTCCCAACTGATTGCCAGCTCATGGCTAGATGGTGACAAGGCAAAGCAGATCCGGGAAATATTCAACAAGGCGACGGGACACGATGATTCAGAATTGAGGCAGTTGTTGACCGGAAAGAAACCAAACTTGTGGGAACACTGTATTTTTGATGATGAGGAAATAGACTTGTATGAATTCAAAATTAGTTGGAATTCGTTTGAGGGGAAATTAAGTGAAAATGCACAGGTATTAAAAGAACAAAAGCCTCCTTACTTTACAATAACCTTGCCTTATCCTCCACGTCCTGCCCTCGGTGATTTTACCGTAACTTACGAACAAATAGAAGAATGGGCAACCTCAACAATTGAAGAAGAGAATGGTGTAATCAAAAATCCCTTTCCTTCTTATCCCTATATTCCATGCTCATCTTGCTAATACAGTAAGGCATAAAGTTACCCAGGTTCCAAACTAGCTGAATCGAGTCATGAAAGCAGTAATAGTTTAACGACCTGTATTTTCCAATCAAGTGAATCCCTCGTCTGAAGGATGGGGGATTTCATGTCAGTAGCATTCCATTTGAGATTTGAGATTTGGATTCTATAACGTTCAGTATATCGTCGCCAATTAAAGAATCAGAAATTATGCTTAACGGATATCAAATTATTGATGCAGATGCTCATGTATTCGAGCCGCAAGACCTTTGGCATAATTACCTAGAACCAGGGTTAAAGCGGTTTGCCCTAACGTCACCCAATATAACGATTCAGGGTGAAAAAATTTACAGCAAAATTTCTAATGACGTTCACAATTATGCCGTAAGAAATATTGGACACAATCACCCCACAGGTGCCATACCCAATGGTTTTGACTCAGAATCTCAAGTTAGGGCAATGATGCAGATGGGAGTTGATATCTCATTTCTCTATCCCAGCCTGGGATTGTGGGTGATGGGAATCGATAGCATGACACCGCAACTGGCTGGAGCATTTACCAGAGCCTATAATAATTGGTTACATGACTTTTGTAGCTATAACCCGCAAATTCTCAAAGGGGTGGGAGCAATCAATTTACACGATCCCGAAGAGATGCTTCCTGAATTGCACCGAGTTGTAGCGTTTGGTTGGAATGCCGTTTTTTTGCGCTCCAACCCCGTTAAGGGACGACTACTGAGCGATCCAGCCTACGAACCATTTTGGACAGAGTGCGAAGCGTTAGGGGTAGCGGTGGGGATTCATGAAAGTGGCAGTCACAGTCGTTTACCAACCACTGGTGCGGATCGGTTTAACACCCGTTTTGGGATGCACGCCTGCTCTCATCCGATGGAACAGATGATGGCATTGTTAGCGCTGATTGAAGGGGGGGTGTTAGAGCGTCACCCTAACCTGAGAGTCGGCTTTCTCGAATCTGGCTGTGGTTGGCTACTCTATTGGCTGTGGCGTCTGGATGAAGAGTATGAGGAGTTAGGTTGGGAAGTGAAGAATAACGTTACAATGAAGCCGTCCGAGTACTTCCGTCGCCAGTGCTTTATCACGATAGAGCCTTCTGAGCCTTATCTGGATCGGGTTATTCAGGATATTGGCGTCGATAACTTGCTCTTTGGTTCTGACTACCCTCACATGGATCACAAGCAGGATATTGTGGCAAGAGCCGTGGCACTTCAGGAACAACTGGGTGAGGAAACGGTGCGAAAGATTCTTTGGCATAACCCTATTCGTTTTTATGGATTGTAGCTATTTTAGTGATTCACTGAATTATGGCTAAAAGAGAAAAAAGCACGACAATGTATTGGGTAATATAGAAAACCATAAAATAACAGTCCAACTAAATAACACTTACTTCTGTTAAAAAAAATGAACTTCACGACTGACTATCAAATTCTTGCCAAAATATACGAAAGCAATAATTCATTAGTCTATCGAGCGATTCTTCCCAAAAATCATCAACCCATTATCCTGAAGATTCTTAAAGAAGACTATCCCACTCCAGCAGAACTAAATCGATACAAGCAAGAATATGAAATAACCTGTTCCTTAAATCTGGAGGGTGTGGTTAAAGCGTACAACTTACAGCGATATCAAAATAGCATGATTATGCTATTGGAAGATTTTGGTGGGGAATCCTTAAAGAAATGGATGACAGAATTCCAATTGAATCTGAAAGATTTTCTTGATATTGCTATAAAAATAACTGAGGGCTTGGGCGGAATTCACGCTGCCAACATCATCCACAAAGATATTAATCCATCAAATATTGTTTATAACCCAAAAACAGGACAATTAAAAATTATCGATTTTGGAATGTCTTCTGTTTTATCGCGGGAGAATCCAGCCATTCGTAATCCGGATCATCTGGAAGGAACTTTAGCCTATATTTCCCCAGAGCAAACAGGCAGAATGAATCGGGTGATTGATTACCGCACTGATTTTTATTCTCTGGGGGTTACTTTATACGAACTTCTCACCTATCAACTTCCGTTTAAAGCGACTGATGCGATGGAGTTAGTGCATTGTCATATCGCTAAACAACCGATTCCACCTCATCGCTTGAGAGGAGGAGCAAATCAACCAAAGAATAGGGGGATCAACGAGATTCCTAAAACGGTTTCTGATATCGTCATGAAACTGATGGCAAAAACGGCAGAGGATCGCTATCAAAGTACTTGGGGGCTAAAAGCCGATTTAGAAACCTGTTTAAATCAATTGCAAACTCAAAAGGCGATTTTAGAGTTCACTCTCGGTCAGCAAGATATTTCAGATAAGTTTAAAATCCCGCAAAAACTCTATGGTCGGGAAACAGAAATCAAGAAACTGATAGCAACCTTTAATCAAGTGAGCCAAGGCACAAGTCAAATAATGCTTGTGGCGGGCTATTCAGGTGTTGGAAAGTCAGCATTAGTGAATGAAATTCATAAACCTATCGTGCGACAGCATGGGTATTTTATTTCCGGTAAATTTGATCAGTTTAAGCGGAATATTCCCTATGCTTCTCTAATTCAAGCTTTCCAAGAATTGATGCGGCACTTGTTGACAGAAAGTGAAGCGCGTCTGCAAGCTTGGAGGCAGAAACTGCTAGCCGCACTGGGAAGCAATGGGAAGGTGATTACTGATGTTATTCCTGAAGTCGAAATAATTATTGGTAAACAGCCACCCGTGCCGCAACTCGGTTCAACTGAGTCCCAAAATAGATTTAATTTAGTCTTTAAAAATTTTATTGGTGTTTTCACTAAAAAAGAACATCCTTTAGTTATTTTTATGGACGATTTACAGTGGGCAGATTCTGCTTCTTTAAAGTTAATTCAGTTGTTAATGACTGAACCCGATATCCAATATTTACTCATAATTGGGGCATATCGAGATAATGAAGTCAGCGCCACACATCCTTTGATGTTCACCTTAGAGGAAATTGAGAATCATAATATAAATGTGAATACTATTACTCTTAAGCCTTTAACAATAGACTGTGTTAATCAATTAATTTCTGATACGTTACACTCTTCGCAAGATGCAGCTAAACCTTTAGCTAATTTACTTTTAAACAAGACTAATGGCAACCCGTTTTTCTTGACTCAATTGCTTGAAAATTTATATCAAAAAAATATATTTTTATTCGATTCAAATACGGGATCATGGCAGTGGAATATTAATCAAATTCAAGCTGTAGAAATAACTGATAATGTTGTTAAACTAATGGTCAGTAAAATTAAACGATTAGATGAGCCAACCCAAACTGTATTAAAATTGGCAGCCTGTATCGGCAACCGATTTAATTTAGATATTCTCTCCGTCGTCAACTCCAAATCGTTGTCAGATACGGCTAACGAGCTGTGGTCAGCCATACAAGAAGGGTTAATTATTCCGTTAAGTGATGATTACAAAATACCCCTGCTTTGGCAGAAAGAAACCGAGTTAATTGACTCTGGAAAACCAGCCTCCTCTCTCTTTTCGGCTCAGAAACATTCTATATTTTATAAATTTTTGCATGACCGAGTTCAACAAGCGGCTTATGCTCTGATTCCCGATAACCATAAAAAAGAAGTTCATGTCAAAATTGGTCAATTATTGCTAGCGAACGTTAAAGAAAATGAACTCGATGAAAATATTTTTGCCATTGTTAACCAGTTAAATATAGGAGCTGAATTAATTAACGAGCAGTCAGATAGAGATGAGTTGGCTCAATTAAATCTGATGGCTGGGAAGAAAGCCAGAGAAGCAACAGCTTATGAATCGGCTGTTCGGTACTTAAAGATAGGGTTAGATATCCTCTCATCAGATGGCTGGGAACGTCAGTATGACTTAACACTGGAACTGCATATAGAAACGATTAAATCCCAATACCTCTGTACCCAATTTGAGCAAGCACACAAGCTTTCTGCGGTTGTTCTACAACATACTAAAACGCTGATTTATCAAGCTAAAGTGTATGAAATAAAGCTTCAATCCTACTACTCGCAACTGCAGTTCCAGTCAGCGATAGATACGGGACTTGAGATTTTAGCGAAATTGGGAATAGTTTTGCCCCAACAACCAAGCCAAAGGCGAATAAAAAAAGAACATAATGCATTCAAGTTACTTTTAGGCGATAAGCGGATTAAAGACTTAGCTAATCTACCCGAAATGACGGCTGCTCCCAAACTGGCAGCAATGAGAATCTTACTCGCGATCGCTTCACCTACTTATATTACTAATTCACCCTTGTTTGCGATGGTTGCTCATAGTTTAGTGACTCTCTGTATCAAGTATGGAAATTCTAGTTTAGCTGTTGGAGCTTATATTCAGTATGCTCTCTATCTATCCGGAATCGAAGGTTATAAAGAAGATGCTTATCATTTTGGTCAGTTGTCTTTGCAGTTACTGGAAAAGTTTAATGCCCAACAATTTACAGCAAGAGTTCCCCTGATCTATAATACTCAGATTAAACATTGGAAAGAACATACTAAAACTACCATAGAACCGTTACGAGAGGGCTTAAATACCGGATTAGAACATGGGGATTTGGAGTATGCTGGCATGGCTGCAAATTCCTATTGCGCCAATCTATTCTTTATTGGTAAGAATTTGGATGACGTAGAACAACAGACCGCAAACTATACTGAATTAATGGTCAAGTTAAAGCTGGTCTATTCTATACAATATTCCCAGGTTTTTCATCAAACTGTATTAAATTTACTCAATACCTCTATAAAGCAATTAAATTTGATTGGCACAGCTTTTAATGAGACTCAATCTATCCCTCAATTAATAGAAGGAAAAAATTACTGTACATTATGCCATTTGTATGCTAATAAAGCACTATTGTCTTTTTTATTTAAACATTATCGGCAGGTCATTGAAAATATTAGCTTAGGTCAATCATACGCCAGCTCTGCGGCTGGAATGATAGCCCTCGTTCAGCTTAATTTTTATGAGTCAATGGGCAATTTAGGGTTATACTTTAAAGACCAGAGTTTAGACAAAAAACAGTTAATCAATAAAATTAATATAAATCAAAAGCGTCTGAAAAAATGGGCAGCTCATTGTCCAGAAAATTATCAGCACAAATATGATTTAGTAGCAGCCGAAAAGTCGCGAGTTTTGGGTAAACAAATCCCAGCCATGGAACATTACGATCGCGCGATTCGTGGTGCTAGGGAACAAGGCTTTATCCA
>CAKZMA010000644.1 GCA_937127375.1 uncultured Coleofasciculus sp.
GCTTTAGTCATGATGGACAGATATTGGTGAGTGGGAGTAATGATGGCGCGATCGCGATTTGGGGAATAGGCAATCAGTAGGGGTTTGGTTTCCAACATCCCTGAATCGTGCTAGTGCAAGAAGGCAGAAATAACTGAACAGCTAATATCTCCCCCCGCTTCCCCTGCTCCCTCTGCTCCCCCTGCTTCATCGTATCTACGAAGCTGCTCAAGTATTTTTGCCAAGCTGCACTAGCGATCGCACTCAAACAGCTTGGTTGATTTGGCGTGTGTCGAATTATTATGATGGTAAAGACTTTAAGCAACGTGTTATGGCAATCAAATACCGAATCGAGCAAAATCATCCGCCTCGTTCTCCTAGAGAAAGCTTGCCTACCATGTACGATTTACCGAGTGAAAATCCGGAGGAACCTGGTTTGCCTGACGAATTTCATGATCTTCAACCCGAACTATTGCGCGTAACGTTTCATCCGGCTAACTACCCACCTGAGCAAATATTTTGCGGTAGTGATATGAACCTTTACTACGATGCGCGTCACCATTATTGGTATAAACGACCCGATTGGTTTGGTGTGGTGGGCGTATCAAGACTTTATGATCAGGAGGATTTACGATTAAGTTATGTGATTTGGCAAGAAATGGTGCGTCCGACGGTGGTGGTGGAATTATTGTCACCGGGGACAGAAAAAGAAGATTTAGGTAGAAGTACACGCCTGAGTAGTGAACCCCCGACAAAATGGGAAGTCTACGAGCAAATTTTAAATGTCCCCTATTATGTGGTGTTTAACCGCTATACGGATCGATTAAGAGGGTTTGCACTTACGGCTGGTTTTTACCAAGAGTTGGAGTTAACCGAACCGAGGATTTGGATACCCCAATTGGAATTAGGTTTGGGATTGTGGTCGGGAGAGTACGAAGGGATTAATCGTCTATGGTTACGTTGGTACGATGCTGAAGGGAATTGGATTCTAACCCCAACTGAACGGGAAGCGATCGCCCAAGAACAACTGCAAGCCGAACGACAACGGGCTGAAACCGAACGAGTGCGATCGCAGCGTCTTGAAGAACTGTTGCGTTCCCACGGGATCGATCCAAATAGTTGATGTGACATCCTCCCACACTAACCCTAAACGGGTATAGTGTGGGCTTCCTTTGTCGTAGTCAAAAGGCTACGCTTGGGGCGTTTTATAGTGGGGAATATGCCCAGCCCCACTCTCTTGATATTGATCGCCGCGTTCCAATCTCTGTCTAGAATCAATCCACACAAACACTCATGTACTCGGATTGATAAATCCTTTTGAACTAGGAGATCGCAACAAGAGCATACTTGACTCGTGTTATGAGGTTTCACTTTCACCACTAACTTACCAGCTTTTGCAGCTTTGTAAATGAGAATTGAGAGGAATTGACCCCAGCTAGCGTCATTAATTGACTTGTTTAAACCTGATTTTGCTGATTGTCCATTGGGTAAATACTTGCCATTCGCATCCTGTTTTGGCTTGTTTTTTCGGGATAAGTTAGCGGACTTGATATCCTCAACAAAGAACACTTGTTCATCACGACTTACCAGTTGATTAGCCGACTCATAATGGAATTGTTTCCGCTTCCGTTGTAGCTTTTGATGATGCTTAGATATCTTTTTTGCCAATTGGCGCCGTGATGCTGATTTGTGCGGCTTTTTGTCCTTGCGATTTTGAAGCTTGGCTAGTTTGTCCTCTGACTTGCGATAGTGCTGTTGAATAGTTTCAACGGTTCCATCGGATGCTGTCCAGAATTTCTCTAAACCAACATCTAGCCCTAACGAGTTTTCTTCATTTGCCTGTATCTCTGGTGGAGTCAGACTAGGGATCGTCTTATCCTCTAGCAATAAAGTCACGTACCATCCATCTGCTTTGTGAGAGACTAGCCCCGTTTTAATAGTAAATCCTTCTGGAATAGGGCGATGATAAATAACCTTAACCTGACCAATCTTAGGTAGATTTATTTGAGCAATGTCTCGTCTGGCTTTCCCGTTTTTACGCTTATGGGGATTGGGCGAAACCGTTAGACAGTCTGCCTTAAGCTGAGGCAAACAAAATGTCCTGTAACGCTTGACCGACTTAAATCGAGGCTTACCGCTTCTCTGTTTTTTAAAGTCACCCTTGATAAACCGGTTGAAGGTATCTTCTACTCGTTTAATTGCTTCCTGGATAACCTGAGAATGAACACCTTTGTATAAGGCGTCATGAGACTCCCTTGACCAATGGTTAGCGCGTTTTTGACTGTAGTATGTTGGTTGGTCTTTAAGTTCTGGTAGGTAAGTGATATAGATTGAGCAAGCATTGACAGGTGAGCGGTTACACTCCCACCAGTTAAATCGCTCCTCTAGCATTAAATTGTGTATCCGGCACAACTTGCACAGCCATTCGTTTAGCTGTTTTGACTGTTGCTTATTTGGCACAATTCGATATTGGTAACTTGTCTTGAATGTGTCTTTGCTTCGCTTCACCTTCTATCACCTCCCACGACAATTATACTACTCTTGCAGATAAAGATTCAGAGTGAAAATAATTTTCTCTTCACTGGCGATTCATCTCAACGCCAAATCCTAGATTATGGCGTGAGGCTTCTCGCCAGATCAAGCTAAGCTCTTAATCTTCCTCGTAGTACACAAAACTTTACTATTTGGAGAACAGGGGATCAGTAGGGGTTTGGTTTCCAAACCCCTTGGTTTCCAAACCCCTGAATCGTGCCTGTGATAGAGTAATGAGTAAATCGGATGATTCTCGCGATCGCACAATTCCCTCGTGTCTAATTCCTTCTGGCAAGCCAAAATCCAAGGATTACTCTATGATTTTGACCGGGATAGGTTGAGAAACGCCACCGGGGAAAATGCTCAAGTCTTTTTAAATGCCCTAGAATCGGTCAATCCTGCCCCAACCGTATCCCAAGCCTACCAAATAGCTGAAGCTAGCGATCGCGCCCTGCTGAATGGGTTGCAGTTGCCCCTGACTCTGCCAACGCTGAAGGTGGCACATCTGCTATCGGGGGCAGAACTCCCCCTATCGGTGAATGTAACTGATTACTATCGGTTAACCTCCCCGTCACCCGCAGACAGCCCCCCCAACTCCCCAGAATCCATCGATTCCCGCCAACTCTTTTGGTGGCTATGGCGCTGCTTACCTGAAGCCGTGAGTCAGCGACTGGGAGAGGATGCCTTACTCATGCCGGCGGTACCTATCTTACCCGATGCCTCGGTGTGGAGTCAAGCCAGCCTCACCGCCGCTTTAGCTGGGGCATTAACTGACCCGAACTCCTCCCCTCCCCATCTGGCTACCTTTAGCTTTTCTCCAGTGCAAGAGTTAATTAAAGCCAGTCGCAAAATGCGGGATTTCTGGGCAGGGTCTTGGGTGTTGCATTATCTCTCGGCTAAAATTTGCTGGCGGCTGGCACAACGCTATGGACCCGATAGCCTGATTTATCCGAGTCTGTTTCAGCAACCCTTAATTGACCATTGGTTGGGGCAGACGTGGGCGGAGTTTCGACCGTGGATACCGCAACCGTCAGCATCTGTCTTACTCACCGCCGGGTTTCCTAATGTGATTGTCACCCTTCTCCCCGCTAAAGACGTGAAGTCTGCCATGCAAACCGCCCGTCAAACCCTGCTGGCGGAATGGTCTAGGATTGGGCAGTTGGTGTTTGCCGAGTTAAAGCGACGCCACTGGATGCCGGATTTAGGGGAAAATAGTGCTACTTGGTCGGGGTGGTTGGGGTCTCAGTGGCAAACCTATTGGACGGCGTTACCCATTGGTGTAAATCCCTTGACAAATCAGGCAATTGCTGCATCAGACGCCGCCCAACTGCAAGCCTGGTTAGACCCGATGAATCGTCTGTGCCAGCTTCAGGATACTCCAGACCAACGCCGCGCCCTGTTTTTACCGGAGGAATTGGAGTTTATGCGGGCGGTGTATGAAAAAGACCCCTCGATGGGGGTGAATGTGGGGTCATGGTGGTCTTATTTATTCGACCAACTGCGATATGCGGCGGGTACGGTGAAAAATAGTCGGGTTTGGCAAGTGCCAACGGCTTTTTTACCTCGGTCTACGGTGTCGGGTATCGGTTCAGTGGTGTATCCTAATCCAGACCAACGCCATACCACAGAAGGGGATACGGGGAAATACTGGGAACGACAGGTGGGATTGTTTGATGGGATTGAAGAACTCAACGCTACGGAGACGCTGAAGCGGGGGTTGCATCAGGTTTTACCGCAATTGTTAGGGGTTTTAGGGACACGGGGACGCGGAGAGGGGGAGATGGGGGGACGCGGAGAGGGGGAGATGGGGGGACGCGGAGAGGGGAGGAGGTTTGAACGACAATTGTATCCAGATTTGAGTTCTGGTGTGGCGGGTTGGTTGCGGACTCATCCGCAGGCGATAGAGTATTTTCGTTGGGCAACGACTGAGATTAGTCAAGCTTTTGCCTGGACGACGCAATCCCCTGTCCCCGGTGATTTTCCCCCGGCGACGCAACCTTGGGGGATTCCTTGGATTGAACAAAATTATCCCGATTTACTTAATTCTCGCTTGCTGAATGCGGGATGGTTGATTGATGAATTTACCCCCACCAATCCTAATCCCAGCCAACCTTTTACCCGTGAAGCACAAAAGCAGGTGAGACAGGCAGAATGTCAGCGGGTTGGGTTGAAGATTGCTGAATATTTTACACCGGGGAATAATCCCAGTGATTGGTATGTCCTGGCGGCTGGGGATGGGGATGGGATGAGTCGCTGGTTGAATGGGGAACGATTGAAGGCGTATCAGGAGTATATGCCGGTTTTGCCTGACCCCCCGGAGGCGGCGGATGGGGACAGCCAGGGGATTTACCAGGGATTTAATCGACTCAAATCCCTTAACAAACGCATGGGTCCAGCGACGCATAATGCCCTGAGTCGCGCCTTGTTGGATTTCTCGAATCGGTTGGTTCCCTATTTAACGGAACAACGCTATGCCGGACGGTTAATTTATAGTGGCGGTGATGATGTTTTAGCTTATACCAATCTCTGGGAATGGGACCAGTGGTTGTGGGATATTCGGCAATGTTTTCGGGGTGCGGATGACCCTAGGGGTGAGTTTAGCAGTCAGGGGGATTATTGGCGTTATCGGGGGGAATCGGATACCTATTCTCGGTTACCCCAGCGTCCTTTATTTACGATGGGGGGTGAGGCGAGTTTGAGTTTTGGGGTTGTGATTGCCCATCATTCGGTGCCTTTGGCGATTGCGTTGGAGAATCTCTGGTCAGCAGAAGCGGGGGCGAAGCAGTATGATTATCAAGGGCATGAGAAAGATGCGGTGCAAGTCCGGGTGTTATTTGGCAGTGGTAATATTCTCACGGCGACGAGTCGGTTTGCGGTGTTTCATCAGTGGCATAGTTTACTCCAATCGGGGCTGAATCATAGTCTCTTTGAACAAGCCGCCCAACTCTGGCGTCAGCATCCCGCGCCCACGTTAGGGGCGATTGAACCCTGGACGCGAACATTTTGCCAGCGTCGGGAGGTGTTGGCGGATAATGAGTCGGTTCGGCAAGGGTTTGAGGCGGATTTAGCTGGGTATTTGAGTGCATTAAGTCACACCACACCCCTCCCCCAGCAGGATGACACTATCCAAGGTTGGTTGAAATTAACGGCGTTTATTTTGCGTCATCGGCAGATTGGTATGGGTGAGGGGATGGGGTGAGGGGAAGATGGGGTGAGGGGGTGAGGGGGTGCTGACTTTTCACGGGAAGTCTAGAAACCTGAGTCGGGGCGGGTTTAGTTACATCGGGTTACAACTGAAAAGATAGTGGTGAAACCCGCCCCTACACAATAATGTCAATAATGACGAAATCCTGGTAGTGCGAGCATCTTGCTCGTTATTAAGTGGGTGGACACAATTAAAGTTAATGGTTGAGATTAAGAAACAGGGAACAGGGAACAGGGAATGGGCAATAGTAAAGAATAACAAATGACCAATGACCAATGACCAATGACCAATGACCAATGACCAATGACCAAT
>CAKZMA010000645.1 GCA_937127375.1 uncultured Coleofasciculus sp.
AATCACCGATAACGGTTAAACAAAACCCGCCCTTATTCATAGGTCAAAACAGTGGGTATTTTGTCGAGGCGGGTTTAGGAACTAACGCTAGCTTAATCACCAATAACGGCTAAACAAAACCCGCCCTTATCCATGGGTCAAAACAGTGGGTATTTTGTCGGGGCGGGTTTAGGAACTAACCCTAGCTTAATCACCGATAACGGCTAAACAAAACCCGCCCTTATTCATGCTCAACTATATTAAGTTATGTAAACGGATCTCAAACCCTTACAAATGACAAATGATGCCGCCCCTATCGAGGAGTCGGTAAGCTTTACAAAACGTCAAAATTGCTCATTCAGGCGAATCTGCCTTCAAAATGGTTTGAGTACAGCAACAGATTACAACTACAAACGATGCCTGAATCAACGATTGAATCAGTTCTGCAAGAAAAACGCCTATTCCAACCCCCGGCTGAATTTTCCCAGACTGCACACATTCAGAGTCTGGAGGACTATCAGCGCCTCTATGACAAGGCAAAAGCTGACCCGTTAAAATTTTGGGCGGAGTTAGCCGAACAAGAGTTGCACTGGTTCCAGAAATGGGATACCGTCCTCGATTGGCAACCTCCCTTCGCTAAATGGTTTGTCGGCGGCAAAACGAATATTGCCTATAATTGCCTAGACAGACACCTAACCACCTGGCGACGGAATAAAGCCGCCTTGATTTGGGAAGGAGAACCAGGGGACTCTCGCACCCTAACCTATGCCCAACTGCACCGGGAAGTTTGCCAGTTTGCCAATGTCCTCAAGCAATTAGGCGTGAAAAAAGGCGATCGCGTGGGGATTTATATGCCGATGATTCCAGAAGCCGCGATCGCGATGTTAGCTTGTGCCAGGATTGGTGCGCCGCATACAGTGGTATTTGGCGGGTTTAGTTCCGAAGCCTTAAAAGACCGATTAGTAGACGCCCAAGCGAAAGTAGTCGTCACCGCAGATGGCGGCTGGCGTAAAGATAAGATTGTTCCCCTGAAACCCGAAGTCGATAAAGCCCTTGCCAATAACGGCGCACCCACGGTAGAAAACGTTCTCGTGGTGCAACGTACCCAGCAGAAAATCCAGATGGAACCGGGGCGCGATCATTGGTGGCATGATTTACAAGCCGGGGTATCAGGGAATTGTCCCGCTGAACCGATGGATAGTGAGGACATGCTGTTCATTCTCTACACCTCTGGGACAACCGGTAAACCCAAAGGTGTTGTCCATACCACCGCTGGCTATAACCTCTACACCCATATCACCCTGAAATGGACGTTTGATCTCCAAGACACCGATGTCTACTGGTGTACGGCTGACGTGGGTTGGATTACGGGTCACAGTTACATTGTTTATGGTCCTCTATCCAATGGTGCCACCACAGTGATGTATGAAGGCGCACCCCGTCCCTCGAATCCAGGGTGTTTGTGGGATATGGTGGAAAAATATGGCATCAATATTTTCTATACCGCACCAACCGCAATTCGGGCATTAATTAAAATGGGCGAACACCATCCCAAAGCCCGCGATTTATCCTCGTTACGAATTTTGGGAACCGTCGGTGAACCAATTAATCCCGAAGCCTGGATGTGGTATCACCGGATTATTGGCGGACAACGGTGTCCAATTGTGGATACCTGGTGGCAAACAGAGACAGGGGGATTTATGATTACGCCCCTACCTGGTGCGATTCCCACCAAACCAGGTTCAGCGACGTTACCGTTTCCAGGTATTCTGGCAGATATTGTCGATTTAGAAGGCAATCCGGTTGCGGCAAATCAAGGGGGATATCTAGTGATTAAGCACCCGTGGCCCGGAATGATGCGAACCGTTTATGGTGATCCGGATCGCTTCCGCCGCACCTATTGGGAACATATTGCACCCAAAGATGGGCAGTATCTCTACTTTGCTGGGGATGGTGCGCGTCGAGATGAAGATGGCTATTTCTGGGTGATGGGGCGCGTGGATGATGTGATTAATACCTCTGGACATCGCCTAGGTACTATGGAAATTGAATCGGCGTTAGTTTCCCATCCGGCGGTAGCAGAAGCGGCTGTGGTTGGACAACCGGATGAGGTGAAAGGGGAAAATGTTTTTGCCTTTGTCATGTTGGAGAATGACTACAGTCCAACGGAGGAATTGGCAAAGGAACTTAAGGCGCATGTGGTTAACGAAATTGGTGCCATTGCCCGTCCCGGTGATATTCGCTTTACCGAGGGAATGCCCAAAACGCGATCGGGTAAAATTATGCGGCGTTTGTTGCGGAATTTAGCAGCCGGTCAGGATGTGGCTGGAGATACGTCTACATTGGAAGATCGCAGCGTATTGGATAAATTAAGAGGCGGCGCTTAAAACGTTGCCGGATTGAGAATCTGAGGGTAAGCGAGATAAACTTCGCTTACTCTTGATCGGTTTGTTATATCCCACATTCCACTGAAAAAAAGGGCGCTGGCTGCGATATGTTCCCTTCTGGGGATTGGCGGAACGTCTCTATAAAAGGGATAATTTTGTCAGGAATAGGTGATGACAACAGCAGCTTTAACTCGATGTGTTTGTTTTATCTCCAGAATCAACGAGTTATCAATCTGTGCAGATAATTCCAACGTTTCCATGGCTACCTTTAGCAGCAATTCCTCGGTTTATTCGGCAAAGTTTAGCGGATGGAGAAACCGCAACATTACGGGCGTTTCGGAGTTGGGTGAAAGAACAGCAACCCGATTAGAGATAAAAGGCGATCGCACTCATTAAATTGTAGACTAGCTGTAGGGTGGGTTAGGCGGGATTAAATTAACTCAACAAACCATTTCACTGGATATCCGCCGTAACCCACCAATCTATCAGGCTTATCGTTTTTAGGCGCAAGGATGGTGTGGGCGCACGTCGGTGCGCCCCTACGATTGATGTATTAACAATAAAATAAATGTTGTATCGTTTTATTAAATTATCCCCACAAAAAAATACAATAAGTCAGACTATTTAACATAAAACGCAAAGGGTTTTCGTTCATTAAATCGTCTGGGTTAGTCGTTTTGTCGGGTGGGTTAGGCGGGATTAAATTAACTCAACAAACCATTTAACTGAATATCCGCCGTAACCCACCAATCTATCAGGCTTATCGTTTCTGGGCGCAAGGATGGTGTGGGCGCACGTCGGTGCGCCCCTACGATTGATGTAATAACAATAAAATAAATGTTGTATCGTTTTATTAAATTATCCCCACAAAAAAAATACCATAAGTCAGACTATCTAACATAGCACGAAAAGGGTTGCCGATCATGAAATCGTCTGGGTTAGGTTTCCGCTGCTTATTTACTCTTCTATCCCTATGCCAAGCGATTCTCTGTGGCGTGGCTTCACTGATAGGGAATTCCGCAGCCATGGCGCAATCCATCACCCCAGCCGCAGACGGTACGGGTACAACTGTTACACAAAATGGTACCCAATATGATATTGACGGTGGCAGTGTTTCTGGAGATGGGAGTAATCTATTTCAGAGTTTTGATCAGTTTGGCTTGGATGCGAACCAAATTGCCAATTTTCTCGCCAATCCCAACCTGGAAAATATTCTCAGTCGCGTTACGGGTGGAAATGCGTCAGTTATTAACGGATTGATTCAGGTGACTGGGGGAACGCCTAATTTATATTTAATGAATCCAGCGGGAATTATTTTTGGGGAAGGTGCTAGTTTAAACGTTCCCGCTGATTTTACCGCCACAACTGCGACAGGAATTGGATTTGAGAATAACACATGGTTTAATGCCAGTGGTGCAAATAATTATCAGACGTTAATTGGTACACCCAATCAGTTTTCCTTTAACGTATCTCAACCGGGAACTATTGTTAATGCTGGTGACTTATCCGTATTACCCGGGCAAACTGTCACCTTACTCGGTGGTACTGTAATCAATACGGGAACCATCACCGCAGCCGGAGGAACCGTTACCGTCGCAGCGGTTCCGGGTTCCAATTTAGTCAAGATATCTCAGCCAGGAAAATTACTATCGTTAGAAATTGAACAACCCACGAATGGTATGGGAGAACCTGTACCCGTTACACCTCTAGATTTACCTGAGTTGTTAACCGGTAAGGAGGATGTTGAGACTAGGCTTGATGTAACGCGATCGGGAGAGGTGAAGTTAGCCGATACTGGGGTCATTTTACCACAGGAGACAGGGGTTGCAATTATTTCTGGCACAATTGATGTTTCTTCTCCAGAATCTGTAGGGGAACCCAGCTTTGCGCCCTCATCAGCAACTGGCGG
>CAKZMA010000646.1 GCA_937127375.1 uncultured Coleofasciculus sp.
AGTTATGATTGTTCATCCGAAAAGGGACTATACTATTTTTTTTGAAACTTAAATTCGTTACTCTACGTCCCTGAAAGCGGACTGTCTATAACAGCTACTCAACTCAACTTGGGTGAGTCACATTGGCTTAAGCCAAGGTTAAAACCAAAGCGAGCAGTTGGATTTCGGGATATAGGGTGAACCCGCTCAACCTGACTGAGTTCGGTTTTGAACTCAGCAACTGCCTTAATTGAAACGCCACCCACCCAAATGCTGTATGCAGCACCGAGCTTTAAGTTAGGAGCAATAATTGTGAGATTTCGCTGGCTACTGCTACTCTCCAGCTTTTTGAGTGTTTTTCTCTATACATCCGCCGCCGAAGCGCGTCAACTGCTGTTTTGGCGGTTTGACCGCGCTCAAAACCAGTTGGTCTTTACGACGGATGAGGGAGTTCAGCCGAGGGCGCAACTAATTGCGAATCCGACTCGGCTGGTTATTGATTTGCCTGGAACTCGACTGGGACGCCCGACGGTGAATCAGCGTGTGGGCGGTGCGATTCAAGAAATCCGAGTCGGACAATTTGAAAACCAAACCACTCGGATTGTGGTGGAATTAGCCCCAGGTTATACCCTCGACCCCCAACAGGTACAATTTAGAGGACTCTCGCCGACACAGTGGACGGTGAATATCCCTGATCCACAACGGATATCAAGTTTACCCAGTTCGCCTCCCCCAGTCCGAACCGTTAACCCTGAGCGAAGTCGAAGGGTTCCCGATCGCCAATCTCCCCAACCGAGTTCACCCCCAACGGTGACGGTGGAAACATCGGCGACACAAGTGGATAGTTTCCAGGTGACTCGGAATGGATTTTTTATCTATACCGATGGGGGAAAACCGGATCAGATTAAGGTACAGCGGAGTCGCGATCGCCGTCAGATTGAGATTGAGGTAGAGGGTTTAAACCTCTCCCGCCGTCTGGTTGAGCAAACGTTGAACGTTAATCGCTACGGCGTTAGCCAAATCCAATTTCAAAACGTTAAAGATTCACCCCCCTTGACTCGGATCACCTTAAATGTTGACCGAGATAGTCCCGATTGGCAGGCATTATACAGCGATGTCGGTGGGTTGGTGATTATCCCCAGAGGAACCTCAGCATCCAGTTTAGAGAATCGCTCTAATGCTTCGGGTAATGTCTTAGTCTCTTATCCTTCGCGATCGCAAACCTCGAATCGACGAGTCAGCATTAATCAACAAGCAACGATTCAGTCGGTTGAACTGGGAAATAATCAGACTCAACTATTGATTGAAGCCGATCGCAGTGTCCAAGCCACCAGTCGCTGGGATGCGAATGAGAAGGCGTACCGGATTACGATCCCTAATGCCCAATTAACCGATCAGGTTAAAGGACCTCAACTGACTGCCAATAGTCCTCTATCACGGGTATTACTGCGCCAGCAAGACTCTAACACCGTGGTGATTTTGGTGCAGCCGAGTCCAGGAACTCAGATTGGTAGCCTCAATCAAATTAGCGATCGGCTATTGGCGCTACCGATACAACAAAGACGCGCTACATTACCGCCCCGTGAATCAATTCCAGTACCGCCGCCAAGCCCTTCCCCCACATCCCCAACCTCATTTCCCACGGTTCCCAATAGTCGAATTGTGGTGATGGTTGATCCGGGACATGGCGGGAAAGATCCGGGTGCTGTGGGTATTGGCGGATTACGGGAAAAGGATGTTATTTTACCCATTGCCCAGGAAGTGGCAGCATTATTAGAAAAGCAGGGCGTACAAGCCGTATTAACCCGCAATAGCGATTATTTCGTTGATTTAGCTCCCCGTGTAACCATGGCGGAGCGAGTCAATGCTAATCTATTTGTCAGCATTCATGCGAATGCCATTAGTCTCAGCCGCCCGGATGTGAATGGATTGGAAACCTATTATTTCGCCAGTGGGCAACGACTTGCCCAGACGATTCACAATAACATTTTACAGACGGTTCCGGTGCAGAATCGGGGGGTTCGACGCGCCCGGTTTTATGTGCTAAGAAAAACCTCAATGCCAGCGGTTTTGGTGGAAGTGGGTTTTGTCACCGGTCGAGATGATGCGGTAAAACTCAATGATCCAAATCACCGTAGCCAAACGGCACAGGCGATCGCTCGTGGTATCCTTCAGTACATTCAGCAGAACTTTTAAACGTTGACACAAGGATCTACTTTTGAATTCCCTGTTCCCTGTGACACACCGAGCGAAGTCGAGGTGTTCCCTGTTCCCTGTTCCCTGAAAAATAACCAATGACAAATGACCCGATTTTGAACTTTAGGGGAGAAGCACAACACCGTCGGATTGGCGTATTCGACAGTGGTGTTGGCGGACTTACCGTTCTCAGGGAACTCTACCGCCAACTTCCCCATGAATCGATTCTTTATTTTGCTGATACCGCACGCCTTCCTTATGGTACCCGTTCGCCTAGGGAAATCATCCAGTTTGGTCGGGAGATTCTCACTTGGATGGTTGAGCAAGAGGTAAAAATGGTGGTTCTGGCGTGTAACACCAGTGACGCCTTAGCCCTAGACAGCTTACGGCGTGAGTTTCAACTACCGATTCTGGGATTGATTTTGCCCGGATCTCGTGCCGCCGTTCAAGTAGGGCGTCGGATTGGCGTGATTGCGACCCCCGCGACGGCGGCGAGTAATGCCTATCGACGCGCTTTGTTAGAAGTGGAACCCACGGTTCAGGTTTGGCAAGTCGGCTGTCCAGAGTTTGTCCCTTTAGTTGAGCAAAATCGTTTATACGAGCCCTATACCTCGGAAATCGCGTCCCAGTATCTGACGCCATTACTCCAGCAGCGAATTGATACGTTGATTTATGGGTGTACCCATTATCCGTTGTTAGCGCCTGTATTGCGACAAATTTTACCCGCGTCTGTACAATTGATTGATCCGGCTGAACATCTGGTGGCGGCGGCGGCGCAAGAACTGGATTTAATGGGATTAAAAAATAGTTCACCACCGCTACCGACGCGATTTTGTGTCAGTGGTTGTCCGCAGCAGTTTGCTAAGTTATCGGTACAGTGGTTGGGGTGTACTCCAGTTGTGGAAAAAACCTATTTACCAGGCGTATCGCCTGTATCTATGTCTGTAGAAGCGGTGGATTAGAATTGTAGGGGCACACCGATGTGCATTGGTGTCAACTTAAGCTAAACCCCCTTAAGTTGACACTAATGACCGATGTGCACCCGGTTTAACCCTGAGCGAAGTCGAAGGGTTAAACGTCAAATCTATTCCACCATTTTAGCTAGGTCAAAAGAAGGTATAAGTTCATTGTAGGGGCGGGTTTAGCCGTTTAATTG
>CAKZMA010000647.1 GCA_937127375.1 uncultured Coleofasciculus sp.
GTGGATTGGGAGACGAAGATTACGATCGCGTTGTCAGCTTGTCGCAAACGCTGTCCAACATTAGACTGATGGAACCAAATCCAAAATAGGGATGAAATACCAAGTTATTTTACAGCATAACGAAGAAGATTGTGGTGCAGCTTGTAAGGCTTGCGATCTGCTGCAAGCAGCAGCGCTTCGCTATCGCGCTTATTAGGCGCTACAGTCCTTATTTGGTAAGCGTTATGAACTCTTAAAACTGATAGTTTAGCACACTAAGTCCGGAAGAACCATAATTATCAACAGGATTAATCGTTTATTTCGGATCTTAACTTGCCATGCACTCTGCTAATTCTTGTCGAATCCACTCAGCATTTAAATTTCGTCCAATGAAAACGAGTTGATTCCAACGAGGAGGGTGAGAACGTTCACTTTTTATATCACATCGTTTACCACTTAATTGAAACAGATGGCGTAACTGACTCCCCTGAAACCAGAGAATGCCCTTACCCCGATAAACATTGGTGGGTAGGTTATCGATAAAGGTTTGAAATTTGGGCAGATTTAAGGCGCGATCGCTCTCAAATGATACTGCCATAAACTGATCATGTTCCAGATGGTGAGACTGATGATCATCAGCCAGATGATTAGCTGGTGCTGCACGTTGATCGGTGCTAGGCTCGTTAAGGTTCACATCCAAAATCAGTGGTAATGACACCTGTCCATATTGGGTTTGGAGAACTCTGGCTCCAGGTTTCAGGGAACGAATATACTCCTTGAGTTGATGAATTCGTTTTGGGGCAACCAAATCGGTTTTGTTCAACAGAATAATATCGGCAAAAATGAGTTGATTCAGTGCCGCTTCACTGTCATAGTGATTCGGCGTCAACGATTCGGCATCAACAACTGTCAATATGGAATCAATGTGAGTAACCGTTTGTAATTCTGTGGTGATAAAACTCAGCATAATTGGCAACGGATCTGCCACGCCCGTGGTTTCAACCAGGATGTAATCCACTGGATCATCACGGTTAATTAATGCATCAACCGTATCAATGAGATTTTCATTAATCGTGCAGCAAATGCAACCATTACTCAGTTGCACCATATTTTCATCAATCGATACCAAGAGTTTGGAGTCGATATCAATGTCGCCAAATTCATTAACAATAACGGCTATCTTCAAATCCTGACGATTATGCAAAATATAATTGAGCAGCGTGGTTTTGCCGCTCCCCAAAAAACCCGTGATAATGGTAACAGGTATTCCCCGCCCAGAAGCGGTGACAGACGTGGGACGAACTTGTTTGACACTAGGGGTCATAAAATTCCTCCGGTTGAGTAACGACAAATCGGCGGATTGAACGATCTGACCCGCCCTAAACCAATTGTAGAGTAAGAAGTATTCTCATCAAGACGCAAAAAAAGGGCTTTCTCCTAGGATTAGGAGATCACCCCTAACGAACAGGCACGCTAATTAGGGGCTGCTGAATAAGTGTTGTGGTGAGGGGGAGCTGGGGAAGCTGGGGAAGCTGGGGGAGCTGGGGGAGCAAGGGTACATTTTCCCTGAGCAAGGTGATGCCATACTTATGAAGGATGCTACCCCATTTCCTTGCACTTTATCCACTGCCCATAAGCCTCAAAGTATTGATGGCTCAGGGTTTCTAGGTTGTGCAGCAAGCCCTAATTAAACCTTGGGTTATGTCGCACCAAATCCATGAACTCCTGGCGAGTCCGGGCATCTTCAGCAAACACTCCTCGCACCGCACTGGTCACAGTCCAAGACCCTGGCTTTTGTACACCTCGCATCACCATGCACATGTGCGTCGCTTCCACAACTACGGCTACACCTTGAGGCTTGAGTAATCCCACGAGTCCATCGGCAATCTGTGCCGTCAGACGTTCCTGTACTTGCAAGCGCCGCCCATACATTTCGCAAATCCGAGCAATTTTGGACAGTCCAATCACCTTACCATTGGGAATATAGGCAACATGAGCGCGACCGAGAATCGGCAGAATATGATGCTCACAGGAGCTAAAAATATCGATATCCCGCACCAGCACCATTTCATTAGCATCTTCGGTAAATACTGCACCATTGAGTAATTCATCCAGGGATTGGTGATAACCCGATGTCAAAAACTTTAAGGCTTTAACCACACGCTTAGGGGTATCTTGTAATCCTTCGCGGTCTGGATCTTCTCCCAATCCCAGTAACAAAGTACGCACGGCTTGCCTCATTTCTTCGTCAGAGACAAGGGGTTGATCGGAAGTTGAAAGGGATGGCATTACACCATTTAACGCCATCGGCTTTGATTGAGATAAGGTCATAATGGAATGATTGGAGTGACAACAAAAATGAAGTGAAACGGCAATTAAATTCAGCCAATAATTAACAATTAATTGACTATAACTTTACCGATTCAGCCAGACAGTTGTTCAGGAGCGTTTTGATTTCATCTAGATCGAGATGACGCCCAATCAAGACGAGCTGATTTTTCGGTGAACCTAACCAAGGCTCAGGGTTTAATTCAAAACGAGGACCGCTGAGTTGAAAGATATGGCGTAAAGGGCTATCACTAAACCAGAGAATGCCTTTTGCCCGAAACACAGTATTCGGCATCTGTTCAGTCAAAAAATACTCAAATTTGTGGACATCAAAAGGGCGATCGCTCTGGAAAGACAGGGAAACAAATCCATCATTTTCTAAGTGATGGGAATGATGAGAGTGATCATGATGGTGATGGGAGTGATCATGATGGGAATGATGATCATGATCCTCTTGCTGGCTTTCCTCTAACTCCTGCTGGTAGTTCTCTATCTGAGTTAATTCCACATCCAAAATTAAGGCTAATGGCACTTGACCATATTGACAACGGATAAGTCTTGCTCCCTGTTTAATTACGCGGATATAACTCTCTAATTCATCCAGCTTTTTCGGATCAGCGCGATCTGTTTTATTCAGCAACACGATATCACCATACGCCACCTGTGAAAACGCGGCTTCACTGTCAAAATGTTCTGGAGTGAACGTTTCCGCATCGACTACCGTTAAGATCGAATCCAACCGCGTCAGGTTTCGCAGTTCCGTCCCTAAAAAAGTGATCGCAATGGGTAACGGATCAGCCACTCCCGTGGTTTCAATGACTAAATAGTCAATCTGGTCTTCCCGTTCTAAAACGCGATAAACAGCATCAACTAACCCATCATTAATTGTACAGCAGATACAACCATTACTCAACTCCACCATATCTTCATCAAAAGAAACCAGAAGCTGGGAGTCAATATTGATATCTCCAAACTCATTTACTAAAACAGCGACTTTCAAATTCTGCTTATTTTCGAGAATTTGATTAACTAAGGTGGTTTTGCCACTCCCCAGAAATCCGGTAATAATCGTGACAGGCATCCCTCGTTTGGGAAGGTTTACTATTTCCAATTCCGTTTGTTTTGTTGTCTGTACCATGGTTGTCTTTTAGTATGAGAGTCTCGGTGTGTGTAACTACAATGAGCGGCAGATGGGATATTTACGTCCCATGCAACATCAAGGCGACATCTTTGGCAGAGTAGGTCAAAATTAGGTCAGCACCCGCCCGTTTGATA
>CAKZMA010000648.1 GCA_937127375.1 uncultured Coleofasciculus sp.
TAGAGTAGTGTTGGGTGACGAATAAGCCTTGCTGAGTTGTTATTCCCCGAGTTTCACCGAGGAGGTCATCATGATCTTTATCCACAAAAAACATAATTCGGGGGTTGTTGGGAAATCGTTTACCTAGATAATCATAAGCATTCAACACTTCTTTTTTATTTCCCAATATAATGGTTTCCACCGATAAAGCCTTCTGTTCAGCGAATTGTTGAACATTAACTCGAATCAAGGAAGGATCATCGCGTCCCTCCAGAAAAATTGCCATCGCCTGACCCTGGGGTTGAAAACTGAGGAGAAATATATTTAATTTCGCTTGGGATGATGTCGGTGCAGCCTTCAAAGCATCCAAGAAAGATGACATTGTTAAATCTCCTCAATAAACTCACTGATAGAATGTGCATATTCCGCCAGTGAATTTTCAAAAACAAAAGGAGAATGAGTCACCGCAATTAAACCGGAACACTTTTCCGTATCTTTCAAGTCTTGCAGAAAACGGCGTTGCCAAGGTACAGAGATGGACAACTCCGGTTCATCAATCACCACAAAATACTTACTATAATCACTTAAGAATATATGCGAAAACAATGAAATAATTTGCTTTTCTCCAGAGGATAAGCCCGGGATTGGTACTTCTGTCATCTCTTTATTTTTGCGCTTAACAACCAACTTGAATTCACTGGGGTTAAATTCTAACTTTTTGTTACTGAGATACTGATTGACCAAATCAACTAGCTTTCGGATTGGGCGTTCTTTTTCCTGTTGACTTTTATGAATTTCGACCAAACGAGTCAAAAAATAAGCAGTCACCCGTTGTTCTTCTAATAAAACCTGGTTAGTTTTGACATCTTCAAGGATCTGTCCCAGTTTTTGGCGATCGCCTTCTGAAAGAATATCCCCAATCCTAGGGAGCATCACATTGATTGTTTCCGTAAATTCCTCCGTAGACAGTTGAGATGCCTCAACATTTTTATAGTTATTCCGAATAATGTCCCCTAAGTAACTTCCAGTCAATCGATTCAGTTCAGTGCGGAAATTTTGATCCAAGTCTGACAAGGTTGAGTCAAACGCCCGAATTACATCTTCCATGCCAAACTCAACAAGTTCGACATATCCAGCTCGTGGCTTCTTCCGATAACGATTAGTTTTAGAAAAAGGTAAAACATCATCCAAGTCTATATCAGGAAAAACATCGCTTAATTCTTTTTCAATCCTGCGATAAGTGGGCAAAAATAAGACTTGTTCTTTAGAGTTAGATTGGACAGCTTCAGCCAGTCTATCTGTAACCTTGCTTTCTTCATTTTCCTCTAAAGATACAAACCTTGGATTAATTGTAGCTATATCTCGCAATGCTTTAGGGGAAATTTCAGGGAATTTATGTTTTAATACCGTAAATCCGTTTTTTGACAACCAGTATTCTGAGCTATGCTCGCCTAATTCATTGAGCAGATTTTCAAGTTCTTGTGCAGATAACCTCTTTTCAAAATACTTAAGAATAAACCTTTTACCGCTAGGAATCATACTACGGATCATATCTTGAGCAGCGGGTAAATCTTCTCTTTTGAGGATATATTCTTCATTGCCAATTGTAACAATGCAGGAATGAAAGGGAAGCTGGGCTAGACGTTCCCACTGAGCCGTTAAGGTGTAATATAATAAATTAATCAGTGTACTTTTACCCGATCCATTTTCACCAACTAGGATTAAAGTATTGTCTTGAATGGGGATATCCAAATTATAAGCGTCAAAGAGACGCTCTATCCGAATTCGTTTCAGTTCCAGAGACATTTAATTTATCAAATCACTTTAGCAATCATCTTGACGGTCATCCCCCATTATAATCCCGCCGTCGTAAACGCTGACCAATAATAGGCGTTAGCAAAGGGGGGTCATCCTCAAATAAATCCAAACGGTCTTTCACGTATTCCACTTCCTCCTCCGTCGCCTTCTGCTCATGTTTGAGCCAGTCCATAACATCATTACAAGATAACCCCCGTAACCAGGTTTGAGCCGCTTGCAGGGCAACTGTGACCGAGGGATAATCCGGTAAAATTTGATAGAGGCGCAGGGTCACCAGAGTCGCCGCCAGTTCATCCACATTCCAGAGACGTTCCAAAACTGCCGTCTCACCTTGCTCAATTAATTCGATGGAAATTTGTATATTAATTGCTTGCATTTACCATCACCTCATCATTTCAAAAGACATTCATCGAAGCTGGTCAACCTCTCACCACAGCGAGTCAAAAAACTCTTTGGAATTTTGTCTTAAGTGGGTGGACACAATTAAAGTTAACGGTTGAGATTAGGGAACAGGGAACAGGGAACAGGGAACAGGGAACAGTAAGGGTTTGAGGGTGACTTACAAAACTTAATACAGCACCGTTTTCTTTTGTCCGACTACTTAACAATGTTCGTGCGGGTAGATTGGTGGCGTCAACCCTTGCCCAAGGGATTTGGCGGTAAAATATAATTTTTGCTACAGTCCTTTTTAAGACGGTGTAGTACGGAATATTCATTA
>CAKZMA010000649.1 GCA_937127375.1 uncultured Coleofasciculus sp.
GGGAGTCATAATTTTCTTGGCTATCCTTATTATCATTCGTAACGTTAACTTGATTATTTCCCCTTAAATCAAAGGTAGATTCTTTGTTGGCTCCCCCCTTTTTAAGGGGGGCGGGGGGGGGATCAGATTGAGTCTCAAGGGAATCCTTAGCCAAAATCGAAGAACGATTAACCTTCTTCAAGGCTTCCACTAAACCCTTATCTAACTCCCCTATCCAATCCTTATAAACTTGTAGCAAAACAGGGACAATATCTCGCCCTTCAAAATAAGTCTGTTGCAGAATCGGAACTAATCCCGCCTGCAAAATCGAACTCTTTCCTACCCCAGATGACCCATAAATTACCGTCAACTTGCGATCGCGCCGTCGAATCCGTTCCAGCAGTTCCTCTAAATCCTTCTGGCGTCCAGAGGAAGCGACAATTTGGGATAAGGATAACCGCTGTCTTCCCCTGACACCGGGCTGAATTACCTGTCGCGGCGGGTGCAGTCGTCCCGCCCCAATAAATGCCCGTAATCCATATTGGGTCTCAATTTGCCGTTGTTCTAATTTTAAATGAAAGGCGTCTAAATAATCCCCTTGTTCAAATTTTAGAGTACGTAAGTTTTGGAGAATATTAACGTAAAGTTTTGGGTCATACTGATGTAAGGGAATGGTGGCATTTAAGCTCATCTCTCTCGCTGTCGCTAAAGTCGCGATCGCGTCCTTTACTTGACCCAAGTGTTGCTGGGATTGTGCCAGAATAAAATAACACAATCCTAACCGTTTGATCTCAAACTCTGATACCTGTTGCCAATCATCAATTCCCTGCTGCGCCAACTTTTTAGCATCTCGCCATTGACGTTTATTTAAAGCAACTTCGGCTAAAAACCCATAATCCTGGGCAATTTTCTGTACATCTCCCTGCTGCTGATGCCAAACTAACGCTTTTTCGGCTAACTGTTGTAAATTTTCCCAGTCACCCACCTGTCGCAGTAAATCCCCTAATTTGCAACTATGGTGTGCCAAGGAATCGGTACAGTTTTTCTGATGTAAGTGATGCCAAGATTGCTGAACATACTGGCGAATTTCCCCTTCATGCTGTTCTCCTTTCAGCGCATACGCCCAAGCGAGATGCAGCGAAACAATTCCCACCCGTTCTCCTGACTGATGCTGTTGCCAAAGAGTTAAACTTTGCTGACAGTGAGTAATGGCTTCATCGATTTGATTATTTTGGGTGTGAATGACTCCCAGGGTTAAAGATAAAATAGCATTAAAATTCGGCGGCAAGTCTCGTCCTTGATTGTGGCAAGATTGCTGAATCGCCTCTAATTCAGTACAATCTAAACTCAAGTTTTCTGCATCAGCAAAAGCTTGATCTGCCGTTTCCTCGACTAATGCCCTTAGTGCGGGTTCAGGTAGCACAAATTCCAGCTTGGGACTTGCCCAATTGTAGAGATCCATGGCGACTCGGATCAGCCGTTTGCATACCTTATCGGTTGCCCAAAATACTACTGGGAACGGAAAATCGCGAAATAAATCGCGTACCTGATTTGTGGCGATGAGTAAGTCATCCAGATCCCCGACAGACTCTAACCCCGTTACCAATACAGCATCAGGTTGCTGATTCTCTACGTGATTGTGAATCGCGGTATATATGGTTTGCGCCGATGATTCTAGAGATAACTCAACTAAGTTGAGGGAACAGCGTTGGTGTAGCAGGTGGAGAATCTGCGATCGCAAACAGGTATAGTTACACCGCGCCAGAATTAAGGAAAATCGTCCCTGGGAATTAGTAAGCGATCGGGTTAGGGTGTTTAATGCCTGATCGTTACAGGCGGCAATTTCGGCTAGGGGATCTGGGGTGTTCATGATCACAATTTATAGTAAGTTTGTTAGAGTGGAAATTATATTTTTTTAACGCAGAGGGACGCAGAGGGGGTTGGAGTCGGTTATGTGTCAAGTTGAAATGCTTTTCTTTGTCTCCCTTGTACCCCAAGCAGGGCGGGTTTAGTTAAGTTAGGGGTTTTCTCCTATATGTTATCGGTAAAACCCGCCCCTACAACCCTGATCTTCTATTTACTCATTCTGCCGCACCCAGGCCTGATATTTTTGTGTCTCAAATAATAATGGATTCAAGCCAAACCAACTCCCTTGTTCATCTTGATACTCAAATACAAATAAGCTTTGCAGTAATGTTTGATATTCATGATCGCCTTTAACCTGTTGTTCCCGCACCACTTGAAACAATAACTCCCATTCATGATTATCAATTGCCAACAATAAACTATCCCGTTCCTGGCGAATTACCATTTCCAAAATCGGGCGAGAAATCGGCGGATCTTGTTCCTGGACACAGGCATAAAGCATCCCCAATAAACTTCGTACATGACCGCCACTTATTTTGCACAGTCGGTCTAATGTATCAAGACTATCAAAGACTTCCGTAACACTAGCCAAGCGTTCCTCGGCTGTCGCGTCTGGAAACGCCCTAGCCAGAATCATCTGTTGCAGCAGCGCGATTCCTCCGGGATGTTCTTTGCCATCGCGTGAAAATACTGGCACCATGGATAATACAATCGGACTGCGACCATTTCCTAGGCGATTCTTCAAGGGTTCTCGTAAATTTGAGAAAATCAGCGACAGGGGAAGGGTATACAGCAAATGGCAATTGAGTTGACTTAATTGTTCGCCGCGATCGACAAAAATATATTCAGGAAGTGGTTTACTGGAGGCGGCGGTTGCTTGGTTGGGAATGCGATCTAAGTTATCGACAATGACGACTAATCCGTTTTGACCCTGTTGCTTAAGTTGGACAATAGCAACTTCGAGGATTTCATGATTAATATACTCTAAAATTTGACTGGTTTGGGGTTCCAAATGCTGTCTGAGTTTGGAACGCATCTGCTGACTATTTTTGGCTTTAATGGTCAGTTTGGCAATTTCATCGGGAAGGGAGATTTCAAAGTTGCCCTCGGTACTCGCTTTAACTGTACCAATCCCCGGAACTTTGGCTTCCCCTCCTACTTCTATCGGTGTCTGAAGCACATCAATGGTTTTCTGTAAAAACGCCTTAAATCCACCCGGTTGTAGCGCCACCCGACTCGATTCCAAACTGGTACTCACTTGGCGGGCGATCGCGAGGAGAATATCGGTAATATCAACATCCGCGACATCTAAATCATCTGTGGCTTGAAAATAGACGACATGAAAGTCCAACGCCTCCAACTCCATCTTTAACCGCAATAACTCTGTAGACTTGCCACAGCCAATATGTCCGGTGAATAATTGACAGGTGGGTTCGTTGGGTGATAGCCGTGCGATCGTCCGCTTTAATGCTTCAATTGCCTTACCACCCCGCACTCCAGCAAATTCGATATAATAATTGTGATCCTCAGCATTTTTCATGTTTAGGGTTTTGCTGGGATTACACGCCGCGAAAAATCGTTCTAAATCTAACTTCATGAGATTCTATTCAGTGATGTGACACCATTAAGCCAGCTAAGTTAAAAGTCAAGATTAAAACAAAAAATCTGCCCTAGCAAGGTAGACAGATTTATGACCAAAAATTAAGAAAAAATGACAAATGATGAATTATTAATGCGTTGAAACAG
>CAKZMA010000650.1 GCA_937127375.1 uncultured Coleofasciculus sp.
GATCGCGACAAACTATATCATAAAAGGTGACACCGATGTCGATTTAGTCGCCATTGCTCTAGCCCACGGCTTGACCATTGCTGTCATGGTTAGCGCTACCGCCGCCATTAGTGGGGGTCATCTCAATCCAGCCGTCACCTTCGGCGCTTGGTTGGCGGGCAAAATTAATCTCAAAGATGGTTTGGGATATATTATTGTTCAGTGTTTAGGAGCCATCTTTGCTGCCAGTTTGATTAAGTTAGCGATACCCCTAGAGCCACTAGGAGCCATTAACATGGGTACACCTGCACTAGGTAATGGAGAAACTCCAATTATGGGCTTAGTGCTGGAATTTATCCTCACCTTCTTTCTCGTCTTCGTGGTTTTTGGCACAGCGATGGATAAACGCGCCCCCCAAGTCGGCGGTTTGTTTATTGGGTTAACCGTTACCCTCGATATCCTGGCGGGTGGACCGATTAGTGGTGCCGCCATGAACCCTGCTCGTTATCTCGGTCCAGCTTTATTGGGAGGGGGACTCCAGTACATTTGGCTCTATTGGCTTGGTCCATTAGCTGGTGGTGGTGCGGCGGCTTTAGTGTACCATTACCTGCTCGAAGACCGCAGTCAACGTGCGATCAAGTCTAAGGAGGGTGAAAACTAGGTAATAACTCCATCTTGGTGAGAGAAATGACTTGTGAGATGGGCAATGCCTAACCAAGACCAACCTGTAATTGGGGGAGTTAACGACTTTCCCCAACTTTTTTTTGGTACAACTATGGTATCCACCCGAGTTCTTTACCTTTTTCACCTAAAGTCTTAACAACAGCCGGAAACGGTGATGGATAACTTCAGAAGTCTCAAGCAATGGAGGAGGGGATGCCCATGATACGCACCTTTCGTAAATACCACCGCTTAATCGCGATCGCTGCCTGTCTACCTTTAATTCTGACAGTGATTACTGGCATAGGCTACACCATTTTTGATGAATGGTTCCATCAAGACGAGATCGGCGGGTTTCTGATGCAACTGCATACCCTGAAAATTTTAGGTCTCGACACCATCTATCCGTTGTTGAATGGTTTGGGATTAGTGGGGCTGTTAGTTACAGGGTTGAGCATGACGGGTTTATTTAAAAAACGTCTATCTACCCACAAAACAGGCAATTAATAAAATCATGATTCAGGATTCAAGTCACAATTCAAAAGTGACAACTACTGCCGTATAGTGGTAGGGGTGTAATGTTTGCGTCTCTCCACTGGGCTGTCCCTCACCCCCTTGGGAAGGGCTATCGTCAAGACTTTTTAACCTATGAATCGCCGAGAATTTATAACTTGGGTGGGAATTGGTGGTATCGCCAGTTACTTGCCCGTCGCCATTGTTGCTTGTTCGCCCAAAACCGATGAATCAACCTCTGCGGCTAATCCCACTCGTGCGGATGGATTTGAGTCGGTGGGTACAGTCGCTCAATTGGATCAAGAGGGTGAAATCCTCAACGAACAATTTTTTGCCGGTTCAATCTTGGTGTTGCGTGATCCAGAGGACTCGAACAGGATTATAGCTGTCAATCCTACCTGTACTCACACGGGTTGTACAGTAAAGTGGCAAGGTGAGCAAACGGAATTTGTCTGTCCCTGTCATGATTCTAAATTCGCAATTGATGGCGAAGTCATTCAAGGACCCGCTAAAGATTCCTTGGCTGGTTATGAGGTGAAGCAAGAAGATGATTTAATTCTGGTCAAAGCTGGTTAAAACCAGCTTACACACAAACGCAACTTATGTTGAGGGCACGATAGTATCGTGCCCCTACGAATGGTGATTTAGATGTCAATAAACTCGAGTTCTAGGAGAGACTAAAATGATGTGTCTGTAGACTGGCGATTTATCCCACGCCGCCTGAACCTTCGCTCAGGTCAGAATATTGGACTTAAGGGTTGTCGCTGTCTCTAGCTAACCGAAACCTCCATCAGTTCTTGAATCAAGGAATTGCTGTCTTGACTCATTGAGGGTTCTGGATGTTTGGCGATAATCATCGGAGTGTCTTCCATATCACTATCCGGGATAGCTTGGAGAAGGTAAACCTGTTCCGGGTTGACATTGGCAATCACCTGGGGTGAATGAGTCGCCACAATAAACTGACAATTGGGAAAAGTGCGAGTCAGTGCTGGCACAATCTCATGTTGCCATTTCGGATGCAGATGGAGTTCAATCTCATCAATCAGAACCACACCATTCCCTTCTAGGGGATTCGCTAACCCCGGATTCGCGATCGCTAATCGTTTGGCTAAATCGGCGGCGAGTGAGAGTAAACCTTTTTCACCTTCTGATAGTTGATTAACGACTAATTCTCGACCTTGTTTCGTCACTGTCATCCGTAAGGGGGCACGTCGCACCCGGAAGTTAGCAAAACCGGGTAACAGAGAGGATATCGCTTGGCGGATGGCTTCTAGGAGGCGATCGCGGTGTTCAGGATTATCTCGACGCCATTCGTTTTCTAGATCCTCAAGATCCTTAAACCACTCGAAGAAGCTGCTAAAGTTAATCGACACACCCGTTAAGGCGTGGTCATAAATCGCCAGTTGGTTCGACCAATAGTATTTAGTTGTTTCTTGGGTAACCTTGTCGCAAAACTGGCGGTTGACGGGATAGTAAACCACGACGGGTAAATTCACATTCAGATTGTTTTGCAACTGATTCTTAATTCGCAAACAAATTCCTTCTAATTCTCGCATGTTCCCGCCCCTAGGTCGTCCCTTGGTATTGGATAACGAGAGAAACCAACTGATCTGCCGTTCCCTCAAGGAAATCGTGATCTCATTTTTGGTTTGATGAGCGCCATTGGCGATATCTTCCTGACTAAAAAAATGTCGCGGAATTTTCCGTTCTTCGGTAATGTCCTGTTCATTAATAAAATGTCCCGTTCCAATTGGATCTTGAAGTTCCGCCACAAAATGGGAAAGCAGGAGTGCGATACAGTCGAGAATACTGGATTTTCCCGTTCCGTTGATCCCCACCAAGACTGTCGGTTCAGTCTCCTGGAACTCCAGCGTCAGATCGCCGATGCCACGGAACGAGTTGATTTTCAGGCGCTTGACTTTCATGGCTTATAGTAGGCTGATGGCAATAAAATGACACCGGGATGAAAAAGCAGCAATTGTTGTTGATACTGCTGATGATACTCTGATCAGTTGAGCTTGTCCGGCAAAAGCCTCATGCAATTGATTAAAGAACTCCTTAGATGGACGTTGTAAAAACGTACCCTGACACGTCTAGAACTTAAATGCGTAACCTCTGAGGAACCCTTAACTGGGGTTACGCCAGCCGATGCTGACGCTTTAGGGAGCAATCCCTAGTGAAGCTTCCCAGAAATAAACGCGATCGCAATATTGAAATCTGCTCTTACAGATAGCTTCCAGGGAAACATTTTGCGTGTTGGTCACATCCAGGGACACGAAAGCGGGTTCTCCTCCGGGTGCAACGGTTCGAGATTCAGCCTTTACCCCATCTATATACACATTAACAAGAACCCTGGGACTACCTTGGTCGTTATCGCGCATGCCAAACCCTAATTGCAATGTCTGAAAGTTAACATTCTCCCGATTGGGTTGCAGTCTACAGGTCAATGATGCCAGAGTATCGCCCGAACCCATATAAAATCGCGATGAGTAAACCGCTTTATTGACTACAACGTTTTCACTTCGACGTCTCCAGTTGCCGATCCCCGTATCCACACAATTGAGCCTTAGCAGGAAGGTTGAGCGTTCTTGCGCTTGCACAATTTGTTGACTTGGGGCAGTCAACGCCGCAAATAGAAGTCCACTGGCAATAATTTTCTGAATCAGTTTGCTTTTCATCTGCATTGAGTAGATCACCCACACCAATAGGTGTCAATACTACATCATCCCATGGGCAAAGGTGCAGGGGGGTAGGGAAGATGAGGGAGATGGGGAAGATCTTACTTTTCATGGGATCTGGAAAACCTCTCTCCAAACCTCTCTCCTGCAAGGAGAGAGGCTTTGAATTCTCCTGCTTAAAAAGGGGGACGGAAGGGGGATCTAAAAAGGGAAGAGGGGGATCTACAAGGGAAGAAGGGGAACGACATCTAAATAGAGTTTATTCAAGCAGTGCTGGTATCACCCCTTGATCAAAGATTTGACCCTTTGTATCAATAGCACGAACCAAGATGCGATCGCGAAACACCTCGTAAGCGGCAAAACTCAGCGTTGAGGCGGAATGGGCAGTCCATGACGAACGCCCGACAGGGCGAACTCCAGCACCCGCACCACAAATTAAATAGGTTGTCCCATTAATCGGGAGAGTCCGTTCGTAGTTGTGGTCATGACCATTAATATAGAGTTGCACGCCGTATTTTTGAAACAGAGGCGTCAGGGTTTCAATAAAGGCTTGATTCAATCCGTAGTGACCCGATGAATAAATTGGATGATGACCAAAGACAATTTTCCAGGGCGCATCACTGCGGCTAAGTTCCTGTTCTAACCAGGGTAACTGACGTTGCCAATCCGCATTGGCGTTTGTATCTAGCGCCCAAAATTGGACGGATTCCCGCCGAAAGGTATAGTATCGTCCCTCCATATTGAAACCCGGATAACGAACTTGGGGATCACCATTGGCGGTACGGATGTCATGGTTTCCTAGACAAGCGTGAAATTTTACCCCCTTTTCCAGTAAGGCTTGATAGGGTTTTTCAAAGACAGCCTCTACCTTTTTAATTTCCCCATTGTTATAAATATTGTCACCTGCCATAATCACCAACTGGTATGAATTCTGTTGGTAATAAGCCGTCATCGCCTCTGCCACCGCATATTGTCCGGCTGCACCTGTACCTGTATCGGCAATGGAAACAAAGCGTAACAGAGGTGGATGAGTTAATTCGTTCTGGGTATCCGTCGAGGGGGTTGGTTCAGGAGTTTGGGAATGGGTATCACTCGTCTGAGTCGTTTGACGGGCGAAAAGATTACTGCCAAGGGCAATCGTCCCGAAACAACTAATACCACTCAAAATCAGAAATTGACGGCGTTTGAGGCTCATAGATCCTGAAGAAAAACGGGCAAAAATGCTAGATTTGTGCTGTAGGAGCAGCGTTCTGTAAGAAGAATCTAGCGCATTTTATGCCAATTGGCATTGCTGGGTAGGGAAATAAAAATGTCAAAAGAGCAGCATAAGCCTCAGGAACCCATAGAGGTAGATGAATCCACTCAAGAAACCAATACGGCTGAACCCACTCGCCAGTCTAAACTGGTGGATTGGCTCTATCCCAGCTTTGAAACCGTTGAGAAGGTGTGGGATGGTATTTTGGCAGCAATCCGCTTTTTGTTACCTGAAGCTTGGAATCAAAAGCTATCGGATTGGGGATTGACGGGCGCGATCGCGGCGTTTATTGTGGTCATAATGGTGACGACAGTCGCACTAACGCCAGAGACACCAACACAGTTAGCCAAAGAAGTAAAACCCGAACCCATCCCTGCACCTGCCGAATTAGCCGCACCTGAACGAGCAGACACTTCAGAATCTAATTCCTCTCCCCTAGAACTTACCCCAGAACAACGCCTGATTACGGCGATTCAAGATCAAGTGGCTGAAATTACAGATCAGTATGCTAATGGACTGATTCAATCCATTCAAGCCAATTTTCAGGGGAACCGTCTGATTGTCACCGTGAGTGATGGCTGGTATGAATTAGATGAACAGGATCAAGAGCAATTAGCGAGTGAAATTTGGCGTCGCTCTCAAGACTTGGAGTTGAGCAAACTGGAAATCACTAATTCTGATGGAAGTCTATTGGCGCGGAGTCCGGTAGTCGGTTCTGGGATAGTCATTTGGCAGCGTTAGAATTTCACCGCCTACTAACGATATAGAGACGTATCAGGCTACGTCTCTATATCACATAAATGCTACTTTATATCAAGAGCAGATCAGCGCATGGCTTTCTCAAGCTGGTTAGCAATATTGAATTGAGATAGACTCGGGGATTCAATATCACTTCTCGCCAGTTGTTCTAACTCAACCGCTAGCGATCGCAGGTAGTCTGCTCGTTGGCGCATTCGGTTACTAATTCCCTCTGTACCAGTGGCAAGGCACTCCGGGCAAACATCACTAACATATTCGCCGGATTCCCGATACGCTCTTGCCACCACCTCTAGCGGGAAAAAAATGTTACCGCACAAATTACAACGGCATTTTTCCTCGAAGTGATTACTCTCAACTTGAATTTTAATGGGCATGGACGGTGTTCTCCAAATATATATGCAGTTTTGGGATAGCTGGAATCCTGTTTAGATTTGGCTGAAGCGGGCAGCTTTAATTAATTATTTATTTTATTTTAACCATAAATGTAGTTAATCGTACAGATTATTTCTAATGGCAGAGACACCGTTTTTTTGTTAGCTTTTCATGACAATGTTCTCGCCTCATCCCCAAGGGCTACACCTACTTAGGAGCTAATGAATAAGTGCTGTGGTGAGGGGGAGGGCGCAATCCTTGTAGTGCGTTTAGCGAAGCCATGCCGCAGGCTTTGCATCTTGCTCGCTACTAATACCCAATTTAAATGCATGACAGCTTATTGTCGCCAGATCGTGATAAAAAAATACTCAGAGTTCAGACTCTGAGTATTAATAAACAAGCAATAACTCTATTGAGGCTTTGCTGAAGCCAGAATCAGAGGAATTCCATCACTTTTATTTCCCTCCGAATTTTCAGCCAATAAACTCGTTGAGAGGTTGCTGCATCCAAGCGGTAAAGTTTTGTTGCTTTAACCTTCCCACTGTGCCGCTATATGCTCAGCCAAATCGACAACTCTCTGAGAATAGCCCCACTCATTGTCATACCAAGCAATGACTTTAACCATATCACCACCCATTACCATCGTTAGACTGGCATCGACAATAGATGAAGCATCATGTCCCTTGTAGTCTGAGGACACCAACGGTAAGTCGTTGTATTCCAAAATGCCCTTAAGCGAGTTTTCTGACTCTTCTTTGAAGACTTTGTTTACCTGCTCAGCAATGGTGCTTTTCTCAACTTGAGCCACCAAATCCACAACCGATACATTCGGGGTAGGTACGCGCATCGCGATCCCATTCAATTTCCCCTGCATATCTGGAATAACTAAAGCCACAGCTTTAGCTGCTCCCGTCGAGGTTGGCACAATATTGATCGCCGCTGCTCTTGCTCGACGGACATCACGGTGACTCGCATCCAGAATCCGCTGATCCCCAGTGTAACTGTGGGTCGTGGTCATGGTTCCTTTAATGATGCCAAAGTGTTCATGTATCACTTTGACCACAGGAGCCAGACAGTTTGTTGTACAACTCGCATTGCTAACAATGTCATGCTTGCTGTGTTCGTAGTCGTGATGATTCACTCCAACAACAAACGTGCCGATGTCACCACCTTTCCCTGGAGCCGTAATCAGCACTTTCTTGCCGCCGGCGGCTATATGCTTAGATGCACCATCCCTGGTGACAAACACCCCGGTCGATTCGATGACTAGGTCAATACCCCAATCACCCCAAGGCAAGTTCAGGGGGTTGCGATCCGATACACACTTAATGGTTTTACCATTGACGATTAGGGAATTTTCGTCATAGCCAATGTCGGCTTTGAGCGTCCCTAGCATGGAGTCATATTTAAGCAAATGAGCATTTGTCTTGGGATCAGATGTATCATTGATGCCCACTAACTCCAACTGACTATTTTCTCTAGTCAGTAAACATCTGGCGAAATTACGTCCGATGCGTCCGAACCCGTTGATCGCTACTCTAATCACTGCGTCTTGCCCTCTGTATTCAAGCTCAGTAAATATACTTTTTATGAACCTAATCATATCGCAAAGCCGGACAAATTCTAAATGCCGATTCAGGGACGGATCGGAAAACGTCGGACATAGATGTTGCTCTAAGCCTTTCCAACCAAGGGTTTGGGTGAATCTGAATTGAGAATATGAGTTGTTGGATTAGGGGTGTATAGTGTGGTTAGATGTCAATACGGCTAGCAGCGATCTCTAATTTAATCGTCTCTTCCCGACGCGCCCTAGCACGTCTGGAACAGGCTTCCCCATGTCGAGTGTCGGAATTCTAGGGTTCTGCTGAATTTTCCGGAAACTCCAGAATGAAGGCTGTTTATTATAAAAAACCGTCTGGAGATAGAAAAAGTTACTTCAGTACAAACACGGTGGTCAACTCCACTGGAGCAATAACACAATTTATAGTGAAGTGGGTCTGTTGCCAAGAAAATCTGATAAATCCACCCTTTGCTATATCTTGAAAAATCAATTCTTGATATGATAGCGCGTGTTATTGGCACAGTAGGCTTGTGTGGTGTGGTGTGTAAGGAGTTAAGATGCCTAATATTGTCGATCTTAGTGGCAAGCCATTCCATTTCATCGGAATTGGTGGAATTGGTATGTCAGCGCTGGCTTACGTTCTAGCCAAACGCAACCTCCCTGTATCTGGGTCTGATATTCGTTCGACGCCGATTACTCAGCGGTTGCAAGCTGTCGGCGCTCATCTGTTTAGAGACCAGAAGGCAACCAATTTGGAATTTTTTAGAGAAACGAATGTCTCCACTTATCAGGGCGCATCAGCAACGGCGATTGAACCGGAACCCACGGGCAAAAAAATTGTCGTCCCCTCAAACCGCAACGGCGTTAGGGAAGACCATCTTGCCTCCTGCTTACCCCAAGTCATCTGTTCGAGTGCGATTAATCCAATCAATTCAGAGTACAAAGCGGCTGTAGAAGGCGGCTACCCAATTTTTCATCGCTCCGACTTACTGGCGGCGTTGATGCAAGACTACCGAAGCATTGCCGTTGCTGGAACTCACGGCAAAACCACAACCAGCAGTTTAATGGGATACCTGCTGCTGAAAACGGGTCTAGATCCGACTATCGTGGTTGGGGGAGAAGTGGATGCTTGGCAAGGGAATGCGCGTCTGGGTCAAAGTCCCTTTCTGGTGGCTGAAGCAGATGAATCAGACGGATCGTTAGCCAAGCTGGCTCCGGAAATTGGTGTGATTACCAATATTGAACTGGATCACCCCGACCATTACCAGAATCTCGACCAAGTTATCGAAACCTTCAAGATTTTTGCCGATCGCTGTCAAACCATCGTGGGCTGTATTGATTGCCAGACATTGCGATCGCATTTCACCCCCACAATCAGCTATAGCCTACAACGCACAGCCGGAGCTGACTACAGCGTGGATCGCATTGTTTATCAGGCAGAAGGCATCACGGCGAGAATTTGGGAAGGCGATCAGGTGTTGGGTACGCTGCAACTGAGTTTGTTAGGTCAACACAATCTCAGCAACGCCTTAGCTGTTGTGGCAGTAGGACGACACCTGGGACTAGAGTTTGACGCGATCGCCTCCGCCCTCGCCACCTTTGAAGGTGCCAAGCGCCGCTTTGAGGTTCGGGGTGAGTGCAAAGGGATTACCTTTGTCGATGACTACGCTCACCATCCCAGTGAAATTCAGGCAACCCTAGCGGCGGCTCGCTTACAGGTTGAATTATCACGCCGTATTGTTGCCATTTTTCAGCCCCATCGCTATAGTCGAACCTTGACATTTTTGTCAGACTTTGCTAAATCATTTGGCGATGCTGATCTCGTCGTGGTCACAGACATTTATAGCGCAGGCGAAGCCGGTGTTGGACAAATTACAGGAGAACAAGTGCGAGCCGCGATCGCGGCTCACCATGAGCGGGTCTACTACCAACCAACCTTAGATGAAGTCTCCCAACTCCTCGCCCAAATCCTGCAACCCGGAGATTTGGCTATCTTTCTCGGTGCGGGAAATTTGAATCAGATTATTCCCCAGGTTATAGAGTCCTACCAGACGGCGACACCTGAGAATTCGACTGAATTGAGTCAAACCGTCTAAGGTTGGTTAACCCCAGCCGCACCCGATTGGGTGTGTCCACTTCCACTGGCTAAAATCCATCGGCATTCTTTTGACCTGTATTGATATGACCTTGTCATCCTATTCTCCCGGCGTTGCTAACGCGCCACTGTGTCAGAAAACCTCTGACAAGCCTAAGCTTTACTTGCCTGGAACTGACTGCATCCTCCGTTCTCAGGTGTCTTTAGCGAGTTTGACATCCTTTCGCGTGGGGGGTCCCGCCGAGTGGTATGTGGCACCCCGACGGGTCGAGGATCTGCTCGCCAGTTTTGAATGGGCAGATTTGCAGGGATTACCCATAACCTTGTTAGGGGCGGGTTCTAATCTACTGGTTAGCGATTGTGGGTTGTCCGGCTTAGTCGTCTGCACTCGTCATCTCCGTTCTACCTACTTTGACCCGGATACGGGTCAAGTCACCGTGGGAGCTGGAGAACCAATCGCCCGTTTAGCATGGCTTGCCGCTAATCACGGTTGGCAAGGGTTGGAATGGGCGGTAGGTATTCCGGGAACTGTGGGGGGCGCTGTGGTGATGAATGCCGGTGCCCATCAAAGTTGTGCGGCGGATCTGTTGGTGAGTGTGGAAACCATTTCACCCAACGGAGTCGTGGAGCAACTCACGCCTCAAGAGTTGGACTTTCGCTATCGCACATCTATCCTACAAGGGGGGAATCGCTTCGTGACTCAGGCAACGTTTCAGTTGCAACCAGGCGCTGATCCCAAACAGGTTCGAGCGACAACAACTCACCATTTAAAGCAACGCCGTGATGCTCAACCCTATCACTTACCCAGTTGTGGCAGTGTTTTCCGCAATCCCGAACCCCACGCTGCGGGTTGGCTGATCGAGCAATTGGGTTTGAAAGGCTATCAAATTGGTGGCGCTCAAGTGGCAGAACGCCATGCTAACTTTATCTTGAACTGTGGCGGTGCTAAAGCCAGCGATATCTTCCAACTGATTCGTTATGTGCAGCAGCAAGTCGAGCAGCATTGGTCGCTCTCCTTAGAGCCAGAAGTGAAAATCTTAGGACGGTTTCAGGCGGTCTAAAGATGTCGCATTGACCGAAGCGGTACTAAGATTAAGACTTAGCAACGATAAACCCGTCCAACTTGAGAGACAGTCAATACGTTATGACCAAAGGACAAGGATTCGGCTTCGGTTTAGGCAAGATGAAAGAACTTGCCGAAGCATTCAAAAAAGCCCAAGAGGTACAACAAGGAGCAAAACAGCTTCAAGAAGAATTGGAGCAAATGGAAATTGAAGGCTCCTCTAGTGATGGTATGGTTAAGGTGTTTATGAGTGGGAATCAGGAACCCCTGCGCGTCGAAATTGCTCCAGACGCGATCGCTCAGGGAGCCGAAACCCTATCAGAAACGGTTACAGCCGCCATGAAAGATGCTTATGATAAATCAACCACGACCATGAGAGAACGTATGGAAGAACTCACCAGTGGGCTAAATCTGCCAGGGATGTAACCTTATCTGTAGAACTGGGAATGAGAGTCATGTCATCCATCAAAGACAGCACATCCCAGTTCTGCTCTGATTGTCATTGGTCGAATGCCAATGACGAATGACTAAGGACTAAGGACTAAGGACACTCTCCACCGTTAACTTTAGTTGTCCCCACCTACTTAGTAATTTCTGTGACTTTAACGGTAACTTGTCCCTCAGCTAATTGAATCTGTAATTCTTCTCCAGGAACAAGACTCGCCACATTCCGAGCAATTTTTCCTTGTTCAGTCCGCACCACCGCATACCCTCGTTTTAAAACATTGGCTGGGTCAAGGGTGGCTAACTTTTGCCCCAGAAATTGACAATGTTGAGTGGCTTGATTTATGCGCCAAGATGTGCTATTAAATAATCGCTGTCGCTGCTGCGCGATCGCATGTTGTTCCTGCTGTAGCTGTCGGTTAAGGGGTAAGCGTTGGAGACGATTCCTGAGTTGGTGTAATTGGTTGCGGCAGGTATCCAAATGATGAGTTACTGCCTCATGTAACGCCTCCTGACGCTGCTGATGTTCCCTAATCAGAGTTGCCAACTCTGGCACGGCTCGTTCAGCTGCGGCGGTGGGTGTATGAGCGCAACAATCAGCCACTAAATCGGCTAAGGATTCATCCCGTTGATGACCAATTCCTGTTAAGACAGGAATCGAACAGTTCGCGATCGCTCTCACCACTCGCTCATCATCAAAGCCAACCAAATCCTCCGATGCGCCACCCCCTCGCGACAGAATCACCAACTCAGCCCTCCCGTCTCGCTCAACTCGCTCAATCGCTGCCACAATCGATTCGGGTGCCAAATCCCCTTGCACTTGTGCCGGAGAAAACAACACAGATAACCCCGGATACCGTTGTCGAAGGGTGCGCTGAATATCTCCCCAAGCGGCGGCTTGGGGTGAAGTGACTACCGCGATGGTTTGGGGATGCGTTGGTAGGGGGCGCTTGTTTTGGGCATCGAATAATCCTTCAGCCTCCAATCGTTGGCGAAGTTGGTTGTAGCGCAGCGCCTTTAACCCCTCTCCTCCCGGTAACGCCTGCCAAACCATAAGCTGGTATTGTCCCCGTTGCGGATAAATCCGGATACTGCCTAAAGCAATCAACTGTTCTCCGGATTGGGGGAGTTGCACCAGCTTACTTAGCACAGAGTTCCACACCACGCACTGAATCGATGCCTTACCCTCTAAATCTCGCAGGGTGAAAAACATACCACTCCGATGGCGGTTGGCACTAGAGACTTCTCCAATTACCCAAACCTTCTGGAGTTGGGTATCCTGCTCTAACAGATCCTGAATATAGTCGGTTAACCCAGCAACCGACAGAGTTCCCTCTGGAAGCGATGAATTATCATTTGTCATTTGTCCTTTGTCCTTAACTATATGATCCCCTGCTCCCTCGAACTTGCTGATTGACC
>CAKZMA010000651.1 GCA_937127375.1 uncultured Coleofasciculus sp.
TTTCTCCAATCCACCTCACCCAGCTATAGCAAGTCTTACGCTAACGCTCCATTGTACAAAAGCCCAAGAGTGCGATCGCCTTCCTCCCCAAGATTTTAACCCTCCCTTCAAAACCAGGAGATTCAGGTAAACCAGTCATCTTTCGCTATTGGTGCATAGGTTCTAGATAAGCAATAATACTCAAATAGCGTTAAAATAGCGGTAAAGTCCGTGGGACTCTCCAGGTAGAGCAATAAGAGACAACCTTAATCAAAAATGCTCCACGATAGAAGTCCCTACAGGTCAATGACCCTAATCTCTCAGAGTTCGGGGCTTGGAAGAATCAGCTTCCAACGTAAGCATTGTCTGAGGACTGATCCGACTTCCCTGTCGCATCATAAAGGCAGATCAACGTCCAGGAGAAACTGACATGATGATGAAGGCTCAAGACATCATGACCACCGATGTGGTCACCATTCGCGGTTCAGCCACCGTAGCTGATGCTGTGGATTTGATGAACGATATGGGTCTACGGGCTTTAATTGTAGATCGCCGCCATGACCAAGATGCTTATGGCATCGTCACGGAAACGGATATTGTTTATAAAGTGATTGCCTATGGCAAAGACCCCAAAAAAGTGCGGGTTTATGAAATTATGAATAAGCCCTGCATTGTAGTCAATCCTAACCTCGGTGTAGAATACGTGGCGCGATTGTTTGCCAATACAGGCATTCGCCGCGCTCCAGTGATCAAGGACAAACTCCTGGGTATTATTTCTATTACCGATATTCTCGCCAAAGGAGACTTCCTCGAAAAACCCAAGAGCGTACTTCTTGAAGACGAAATCCGCAAAGCGGTAGAAGAAGCACGGGCTGTCTGCGCCCAAAAAGGACCAACCTCTAAAGAATGTGCCGCCGCCTGGGATATTGTGGAAGAACTGCAAGCGGAAGCGGCACACCAACGGGCAGAAAAACTCCCCCAAACAGCGTTTGAGGAATATTGCCAAGAGTATCCCGAAGCCTTGGAATCTCGAATGTATGACAGTTAATCTGACTTGAGACTGTACCGGGCTAGCTATAAGACAAGACATCATCTGCTCGTGATATTGTTCACCACCCTAATCGTTGATGGGGTGGTGACTTTTTTGACAATTCATCCTAAATTGTACATTTTTGGGTAGAACTGGGCTAGGATAGTTTTGCGGTTGGATAATTGAACAACTGTTGCGAGCCAAATGGGTCAGGAGAATCGGGCAGAATGAAAAAAAGAGTTATGTCATCTTTGGTTGTCGCTGTTATCACTACAAGTTTCATTCCTAGTCCAGGTAGGACAGAGAATATAAGTAACGAGTTAGTGCCCGATGCTCGCCAAATCAGTCAGTTATTTTATCCACCACCCAGCGAAGAACCGACGTTTCGGGTGATTGGCAAAGGTCGAGCCAGTCAGCCTGCAGATAGAGCCAATCTCCTGTTTAAATTTGCCAGAAACTATCCGTCGCCGCCAGAGGGAGTCTTGTCTCAATTTGAACCCTCACAAGAGAACATAACCCTAGAGATGTTGCAACCCATTCTGGATGCACTCCAAGCCATTGGCGTTTCTGATCAAGCAATTGACTTAGAAATCATTGAACCGAGTGGTAGCTTTTTGCCTTTTCCCTTTCCCTCCAACGCTACAGAAGGAGGAGCGCAACTCGTTGTCACAGTGGACAATCCTAACCGCGATCGCTTGGAGGCAATTGTCAATACTGCAACGGATGCAGCCAGCCCGATTGAAGCGATTCTACTGAGTACCGTGAATGTAGAATATTCTCTGAATAACTGTCAAGCCCTAGTCCAAGCCGCTTATCAATCAGCCGTTGAAGATGCTCAAAACCGAGCCAATAGTCTGGCGGCGGCGATGGGAACTCAACTGAGGCTAGTACCCTCAGTCGCTGAACCCTTCTATGAGGTTTTCTTACCCGGATGTGACTCAGAGGGCAATTTACCCTTTGGCAATACCACCTCATCGGTGTACGATGCTGATGCTCCTGTAGAAGTTACCGTAAAAAAGGATATCTTTGTCACCTATACAGGACGCTAGTACAAGAAAGTAGAAATTTTTGACCCCCTCAGTACCGGGGAAGTTGGGGGCATTTGAGAATAAGTCATCAGTCAATTGTAGGAACGGGTTTAGGGACAATTGTAGGGGCGGGTTTAGGGACAATTGTAGGGGCGGGTTTAGGGACTCAAATCAGATATCCACCAAAAAATGTGCAACAAAACCCGCCCTCTTCACCAAAAAATGTGCAACAAAACCCGCCCTCTT
>CAKZMA010000652.1 GCA_937127375.1 uncultured Coleofasciculus sp.
GCTACCTATGTAAGAAGTGCTGGCGATGATCAAGTCTTAGAACACCTCAAAAATTACTTTGTTCCGTTTAATGAAAAACTCTATGAACTTTTAGGGACTCGTTATACCTGGTGAGGACGGAGATAATATAGAATATGATATAGACGCCAAGACCTCAAACCCTCTTCCAAAGAAAATCCAAGTCAATGTCAAAACCACTTCGAGTTGTATACGCTCCCGGTCCTGGAGATGTAATTGGCACCTATAATTACTGGGTTAAGGGACAGGACGATCCCTCCCAGGTGGCGATATCCTATTCCCATCAGTTCTACGACGTTTGTCATGCCTTAGAGGCACAAGCTTACGTCATCGCGCCAACCAGTAAACAGAAAACATTGTTCCGTAACGATAAAATTATCATTGAACGTCGCCCCAAACGATTTTTCGGTGCATCTGGCGTACTCCGTCGATTGGGGCAGTTGTGGTATGATGTCAGTCTAGTAGCCACAGGGGTTCGCTTTAAGGCTGACGTGGTAGTGGTCGCTAGTGGGGGAACTCACTGGTTTATTTTGTCCTTACTCCCCGGGTTGGGGGTGCAAGTGATTCCCTCTTTCCATGTTTTGCTCTGGTCGAAGTATAAATCCGAAGACAGTCTTGGGCAATTCGTTTTAAACCTAAGCCGCCCTTTGCTTACCAGTCAAGCCATGGCTATTTTAGCGGTTTCCGACGAAATCTGTGACCAGGTAGCCCAGCTTACCAATGGTCAGCATCGACCCATTCTTAGGTCGTTTCCGGTCTATCGCCGAGAACAGTTCGCGGAAATTGATGCACCCGATCAGAAACGTTCGCCGTTTCGAGTCCTGTTTGTTGGTCGTATCGAGCAACACAAGGGTGTTTTTGAGCTTCTCGAAATTGCCAAACGTTTTGTCGCAGAAGGCAGAGACAATATCACATTTGACCTATGTGGTAAAGGTTCTGCCCTAGACGCCTTGCGTCTTGCTGCCAAAGAAGCAGGTGTTGATTCGATCTTCGTGTGCCACGGTCACTGCAACAAACCCAAAATGCGGCAGATGTTCAGTCAATCCCACGTTGTTATTGTACCAACAACAACGGGTTTTAGGGAAGGGTTTAATAAGGTCGTAGTTGAAGGTATTTTAGCTGGGCGTCCTGTGGTCACTTCAGCAGTTTGTCCAGATTTGGCCTGTGTCAAAGATGCTGTTGTCGAAGTTCCGGCTGATAACACGAAGGCTTATGGTGATGCTTTACTCAAGTTGTGTAATGATTGGGAGTTTTATGACCAAAAGCGACAAGGCTGTTTAGCGATTCAAGAGCAGTTTTACGATCTCTCACACAGTTGGGGAGCCAATCTTAAATCTATCCTGATTTCAAATAACTTACAGAAAATGGAACAATGAAACCTAACTATATAGTCATCGGTGCAGCCAAGTGCGCGACTTCCTCAATTTGTAATATCCTGAGTCAGCATCCCGATGTGTTCATGGTCGAAGGGAAAGAACCACAATTTTTTGCCCATGATGATGTCTATGAACGAGGAATCGAGTGGTATGAATCACTCTATGACAAAGCAGGTAAACAAAAGATGCGGGGAGAAGGTAGCACAAACTATACGATGAAGGAGCGTTTTCCTGAAACCGTTTCTCGTATAGTCTCTTATACTCAAGATTTGAAGCTGATATACGTTGTCCGTAATCCAATTAGTCGGATTGAATCCTATTGGCTACAGAAGCGAGCCAATGGAGGAGAAGCTGTTCATTATGACTTCAATACAGCCGTGAGGCTCAACCGTGACTGGCTGGTTGATTCCTCAAACTATTGGCAGCAAATTAATGCCTATCGACCTTATTTTCCGGATGATCGCATCCATATAATCTTCTATGAAGACTTTAAGGCTGATTCTAGTACGGTTATGCGTCGCTGCTTCGAGTTTCTTGATGTTGATCCAGATACACCCCTCGTCAACCCCAATCTTCACATTAATAGTTCCAGTAATAAACGCATCCAAGGAAGCTTGATTTCGCGTTTACGTGAAAACTCGGTATACCGTACTGCGGTGAAAGCAATTCCTGAGACATTGCGTGGAGACATGAAAAAGCAGAAATGGTTTAAACAAGTTTTTTTTAAAAGAATCAACGAACGACCGCAGTGGACTACCCATAATCGTGAATGGGTCGCTGATATTTTGGAAGCCGATACTCAGCAGTTTTTAGACTACTATGGAAAGCCCAAAAATTTCTGGAATCTTCAAGGTTCGGAGTCTAGGCAGGAAATTTCATTGTATTGATAATCGGGCAAAATGGAACTGAGTTAGGCAGACTCTAGAGTAAAAAAAGGAAGATATGAAGCAAAATCAGCAACCCCTTATCCATATTGGCTACCACAA
>CAKZMA010000653.1 GCA_937127375.1 uncultured Coleofasciculus sp.
ATCAGCAGCGACAAGCCCAGCTTCAGCACCGTCGCGAGCAAATTAGACAATCCCCACGTCAAATCCGTAACCAACCCGCTTTAAAAGCTGAACTCCGGCAAATTAAGGAGCAGCTTGAAACTATTGAACTCAATCTAGAGAGTCGCCTTTTTTCCTGGAGTGCGTTTAAAGAACCCTTTTGGCAAGCCGTTCGCTTCGGGGGACTGGGGATTGCGATCGGCTGGTTGCTCAAATCTTGTGCCGGTTAATCGGTAGGGGCGACCCGCCTGCATCAATTAACAACCTGTAGGGGCGACCCGCCTGCATCAATTAACAACTCCAGTCAGCTCAATGGTATCGGGTCGCCCTTAGCTCAATGTCCTCGCCTCACCCTCTTCTCCTTGCCAATTGACGACAAAACCCTTCACAATAGTTAACGAACCCCCCAATCTGCCCATCCTGTTTCTACCCGGATTTCTCGTCGCCAAGCCTGAAGGATTGATCCACACCAAGGCAGTGGAACTATCAATCTCCGGCTCATGACCAATCCCCCGTCCATTCAAAAAAATCATTGATCCTATAGTGTTTTACATTGATCCCCAACTGGAATTCCTATTCAACTGACCCTAAAAAAAGCGGAATGAATTGTCCAGATATGGGCAAACCTGGTGGGACTAATTTTGGTAAACTGTCAGAATTATGCAAAAAAAACCGATCGCACAACTTCTACGCACTGGTCAGCCGGATGAAACCGTGACCATCCAGGGCTGGGTACGCACGAAACGAGAACTTAAAGAGTTTGCCTTTATGGAGGTGAATGATGGCTCCTGCTTGGCAAACTTGCAAGTCATCCTGAATCCCGACGTACCCGATTATCAAAGGATTCTCCAACGGGTCAACACTGGGGCGTCTGTAGAAGTTGCTGGCGTATTGGTGCCGTCTCCGGGAAAAGGACAACGGATTGAGTTGAGGGCAAATTCGGTGCAGGTGTATGGGGAAGCCGATCCCGCCACCTATCCGCTCCAGAAGAAACGCCATTCCTTTGAATTTTTGCGAACCATTGGACATTTGCGATCGCGTACCAATACCATCGGTGCTGTGCTACGGGTTCGTAACGCCTGTGCTAGTGCTATCCATCAATTCTTTCAGGAACGGGGGTTTTTGTGGATTCACAGCCCGATTATCACCGCAAGCGATTGTGAAGGGGCGGGGGAACTGTTTACCGTAACCAGTCTCAACCTCAACGAGATTCCCAAAACCGAAGATCAATTGGTGGACTTTAGCCAAGATTTCTTTGGACGCCAAGCCTACCTGACGGTTAGTGGTCAACTGCAAGCCGAGGTGATGGCGATGACATTTGGGAATGTGTATACCTTTGGTCCGACATTCCGGGCGGAAAATTCCAATACCTCCCGCCATTTAGCCGAGTTTTGGATGGTGGAACCGGAAATGGCGTTCTGCGATTTACAGGGCGATATGGACTTGGCGGAGGAGTTTCTCAAATACGTATTCTCCTCGGTACTAGAGAACTGTCCCGAAGACATGGAATTTTTCAATAAGCGGATAGATAATAGCGTTCTGGCAACGGCGGAAAATATTATCAACAATCAGTTTGAGCGGATTACCTATACTGATGCGATCGCGCAATTAGAAAAAGCTGACCGTAAATTTGAGTATCCGGTTGAGTGGGGGACAGATTTACAGTCGGAACACGAGCGCTATTTGGCAGAGGAACTCTTTCAGAAACCCGTTATAGTTAGCGATTACCCCATAGGGATCAAGGCATTCTATATGCGTTTGAACGAGGACGGCAAAACCGTCGCCGCCATGGATGTGCTAGCACCGAAGATTGGCGAGATTATCGGTGGTTCCCAACGGGAGGAACGCCTCGATGTTCTCCAGCAGCGCATCCAGAATCAGGGAATGAATCCAGAGGAGTTTTGGTGGTATCTAGACTTGCGGCGCTATGGTACTGTTGCCCATGCGGGGTTTGGTTTAGGATTTGAGCGATTGGTGCAGTTTATGACGGGGATGGGAAATATACGAGATGTGATTCCCTTCCCCCGCACACCCTTGAGTGCCGAATTTTAAGTTGAGTGACATCTCCTAGGTCTTGCGCCGATAACATACACTTCCTAACGACCATCGATGAGGGTCAAGCCGCGATCGCGACTTGACCTGATATTTGATAACTTACAAGCGATAGTTTAAAGCCCTAGCGCGATTATAATCCTTGCCAGTTGGGTGTTTTGCTGAAAAACAATTCAGTGATGAATTCGCGATCGCGTTCGGATTTTTCACCGATTATCGCTTTGCAGTAATATTTCCCGGTGACAGCTAATCTTAACCTATAAAACAACGGCTTAACAATACTTTCAGCCTTTTAAGACCAGCTTCATACCAGGGAGCCGCGTCCCTTGGTTTATCGCTTTGGGATTATTGAGATTTATAAGTTTTGCTTGGGCATATTTCCCGCGATCGCCTAAATTCTCGATAATCAGTTTTTATGTCACTGTGACAACAATTATGCTGGTGTCAGTCAGACCGATACTGTGTCTACTTACTGCTTTTTAGTTTTTGAAAACTGGGTTTTTAAAAGGCGATCGGCAGTTAGTCATTAATTGAATGAATTGTAATGACTGTGGTTTGGTGTAGCGTTTCCATCCCCTTTCGGGGAAGTGAGTTTGTAAAGTTTAGGACTTTATCCGAGTTAAGGGGAACTTAAGGCTTTAATAGTCTCACCCTTCTTAGCGTTTCAATCCCTGATAGGGATTCAGGGGAATTCTGAGGGTAGCCAGATTCTACAGCAAGGGCATGACACCCGTGAGTCGAAGTTTCAATCCCTGATAGGGATTCAGGGGAATTCTGAGAGCAGTCTCTTAGAACACCTGCTGTATAAGGTTTTCAAGGTTCAATTGCGACAACCTCTTCTGTTATTTGATTGTAGTGGAGGATAAGCAAACTCAGATTGGTAAGTCCAGACAAAGGACTAACATCTTTTATTTGGTTACCTGCGAGGAAAAGCCAACTCAGATTGGTAAGTCCAGACAAAGGACTTACATCTATTATTTGGTTACCCCTGAGGTAAAGCTCAGTGCGACTCGATAGATTGTCATTAGCTTGCTCACAATCACTTGTATCTGCTTCTACCAACAGCGCCTCTACTGTTTTTCGTGCCTCGGCTGACAAATCGGTTCGTTGGAGACACCACTCTCTAAAAGAACTCCCTAGACTGGGTGAGGCAGCTTGAGCTACACCCCATCCCAATCCCCAGATGCTTAAGAAGAGGGCGCAAGCACTAATCCATTTCATTGTTATTAACCTCTCTAAAACTATCGCGATTGAAAACTGGGAATTGTTGTCCGCCATCGTTCATGAAAATCCAGCCTGTTGATAAAGGTGGATTGGGAACATCAATTAATACAGCCTCTACCCATTCGACACAACCATCTACATCCTGATGAACTAAATAGGTTTTACCAACTTCCCCCACATTCTCAACATCTTTATCATTTGACTCTGACTGTGCCACTTCTTCCCCGCTGGTGATTTCCTCTTGTGCCAGTTGTGAAGCATCAGCTTGGGACTCATCCTCCTGATTGTCTGAGTCTGTCAGTTTTACCGAAATCTCCTCTATACAAGGGATTGGAGTATTTACCTTTTCTTGCTTGTTTGAGGTTGTCAGTGAAGTATTAATTTTGCTCTCAGC
>CAKZMA010000654.1 GCA_937127375.1 uncultured Coleofasciculus sp.
ATCTTAGCGGAAATACGCCACCCGTGCATCCAGACCCTGCGATCGCAGTCGATGAGAAATCTCTTCAGCACCGTCACGATCCACAAATGAGCCAGCATTAACAAATTTACCTCGCCCGGAGTCAGCGGTAAACGCCCCCGACACATATCGTTGCACGCGGGTGAGTGTATCACCGTTATAAATGGGGATAACGACCACATAACGATTTTGTTCAAGCGTCGGGATTAACCCCAACGCCTGAAGTGTGTCTTGACTCGCCACGCCATCGGGAAATAGGTTATTCGCCTCCTGAAACTGCTCAACGGCGTTCTGAGTTTGGAACCCATAAATGCCATCAACAGGACCGGGATCAAAACCTGCCTGTCTTAACTTTAGCTGAAGTTCAAAGACATCTTGACCGCGATCGCCGGGACGCAATTCTCTCAACCTAGACGGTTGCGTCTCAATTGGAGGCGGTGGTGTAACTTGTCCTCTGGGAGGCGGTAAGACGTTCCCGATACTAGGAGGAGTGGGCAAGGTGCCAATCGTGGTACTGGGGGGAGGTAAAGTGCTGGAGGCAAAGGTCGAATCGAAGGGAGAAATACGGGTAAAGTTATCGAACAACACAGATTGGGTACGTTGACCGACAATTCCATCTGGAATCAGTCCCTGACTGCGCTGGAATTGCTGGACAGCATCTGTGGTAATCGGACCAAAATACCCAGTGGGTTGCTGATCAAAATAGCCTAATTCCCGCAAACGCTGTTGAATCTCAATGACTTGAGAGCCACGACTTCCTGGCTGTAGTGTTTGGGCAACAGCTTTGTCTGTAAGTCCTAAGCTGCTGAGAATGATGGCGAATAATAGCCAGTGGAATGGTACGGGAGAAGGCTGGGTCAATCGCCACTCATGCCGATTGACACTTTCTAAACCCACCTCGGCTGGGTTTTCCGACGCCCAGATAAGATGGCTATAGGCAAGGGTTTCCATAGGTCTCTCAGATAACTTTTATTGCTAGTTTATCAACCTATGTGGAAAGATAGTAAGTCGGTGGGAAAAATTCAAGTTAACGGTAGGGAGCGTCATTTGTCATTTGTCATTCGTTGATTAGGAACTCTGATACATTTACGCGACACAATACGGGAAATTCCCGGACAATGCAGCGATAGCAACACCATCTGAATTGATGGTGAAGGCGGTATCCCGCAAAGCTTTGAGCATAAAGCCCAAAGCGCCATTCATGTCTCGCGGCAAAACATGACCGCAAGATGGGCATTTGAAAACCTTAGAGCCTCCCAACGTTTGATGAATATGACCACACTTAGTACAAGTTTTGGAAGTGTAGGCTTCTGAACCTGTAATGACAATCGTGTTGGTCATCTCAGCTTTTTGGTTGAGGAATAGCTCAAAACGGTAATGCGCCCAAGTCAACATCGACCTAACTGTTTTTGACCGAATCTTTCTGCTTGCTTTGGCAACCATTTGGGAAGTCTCAAAAGTCGGCAGAAATATGACTCGGTAATTATTAGTTAAATAGCCGACAATCTGCTTGTGTGCCTCATCGATGAGGTGGCGAATTTTAGCCCTCATTCGATTAGCGGCTTGGCGCATTCTTCGCCTTTGCTTTCTTCCCGCTTTACTCATCCGACTGTAAAGATTGTCGAGGTGTTGGCACAATCTAGTAATACGCCCGATGTCACCCCGACCCAGCTCAACAAACCTCGACCCATCAAATCCTGTCAGAAACGTTCTGACCCCTGGGTCTAATGCAATAACGCCATCTTTATCTTGTCTATTAACTTTCACTTCTTCTGGGATAATGGCAAACCATCTCCCCTTAGAAAATGTAAGTTGCGTGGCATTTGAGCAAGCTTGAGGTAATGATTCAGAGGCGATAAACTCTAACCCTTTTGTCAGCCTCGGATACCAACACCCTGAACTAAAGTTGCTATCGTTAAACTTAATTGTTTGCTGGAAGTCCCGACAGCTTCTAAATTTAGCATTAACACTTGCATTGTCGGCTCTATGAGCATCGAAGATGGCATTTTGTCGGATATGGCAAGGGGTCTGTTTGACCCATTCCGGCAAATCGGATTGCATGACAATATTTCTCAGCTTTAATTTCCCAACTCTTTTATTCTGTCGTTGGTAAGCAATAGCTTGGTTGAAGCAGTATCGACAAGCCGCTAGCCATTTACGCCAAACTTTATTGAGTTTGACGCTTGGATAAATCCGGATCTTCCGAGATCTGAGTCTTGTATTTGCGGAGTCCGTAAAGCCTTGAACTGAAGCAGTGAAGAATGGCGAGGATGTCTTCAACCATCTCCTCGGAAGGAGAGAGACTTGACTCATTGAGAACCACGAGTTCACACCCGTTTTGTTCACAGAGCCATCTAAACAAGTCAAATCCGAATCTCGCCAATCGGTCTTTGTGAGCAACCACAAGGCGTTTGACATCTCCTGACATGACTTGTCCCAATACGGCAAGCATCTTTTTGCGTTTGAAGTTAAGCCCTCCTCCAATTTCTGAGACAACTTCTCCGTCTGGGTATCTGGAGACGAGATATTCGACTTGTCGGTCGAGATCGGGCAATTGATCGCGAGAACTGACTCTGGCGTAGAGGATGTTGATTCGGGTGTCCAAGCCAGATTTAGCTCTAGCTGTATAGCTTTCGACGTTGTATCGGCGCTGCTTGCCTTGGGTCCAGATTGCTTCGATTTTCCCTTGTTCATGCCAGCGCCTGAGTGTCCGCTCATTGACCCCAAGGATTTCGGCTGCTTCCCTTGGGGTGACGTATTTGACAATAGTGGTATCCTCAATTCTTTCTGCATTGTACCACTATACCCGGATATGTCCGGTTAATTAAAGATTAAGTCAACCTCTTCCCCAGCTTCCAGACGTAGCATGCTACGTCTCTACAACTCCTGCTCCCAGACGTAGCATGCTACGTCTCTACAACTCCTGCTCCCAGACGTAGCATGCTAC
>CAKZMA010000655.1 GCA_937127375.1 uncultured Coleofasciculus sp.
CGCCTCTGTGAACGAGGATATTCTCCCAAAAGCCCGACAATTCCCCCCCAAAGTTCCGCCAGAATCATTCCCGGTGGTAAAGGATGAAAACCTAGCAAACTTTCTGCAAGCTGGCGCAATTGGTATTGAAACCACCATCCGACCAATAGGCGAAATCTTAAACGCATGGGGATGTCTTGCTGGTAAGACTTAACCACAAACGCCATAAAACCTAACCCCCACGTCCAATACTGATGGCGGAGTTTTGCCAGTTCCCGACGGTGTTGGTGAAATACCAAGTATTGAGGTTCATATACCAACGGATATCCGGCTCGAACCACGCGGTAAAAAATATCCAAATCCCCGCCACCCGGAAGCGGTGCGCCTGTATCTAACGCCTCATCAAAGCCACCCAATTGGAGTAAAACCTCCCGGCGAAACGTCATATTGCATCCAGCACCAAAAATTCCGGCTCCGCAGGGATAGAGGGGATTACCCGGTAAAATTTGTCCATGGCGAATTTTCTCAAAACCACGCCGAAATCCGCCCCTTTTTTCAAACAGAATTTGTGCCTCGGTGACCAACTCATAGGGCATAACTAAGCCCGTAAACCCACCCGCATCGGGATTTTCTGCCCAAGCTTCGACCAGTCCATTGAACCATTGACGGTCTACGGTGACATCATCATCAAGGTATGCCAGAAGTTCACCTGTCGCCTCTTGCAAAGCACGATTGCGAGCAAAATCTAGGCCCCCTTTCGGTTCCCTGGTGTAGCACACAGTCGGCAATGTGTCAATTAAATCTTTGGTGCGATCGTCAGACGGTGCATTATCCACCACTAAAATTTCAAAACGAGGCGAACCGTCTAATTTTTGTAGCTTGAGTAAAGACTCCAAACATCTTGCCACATTGTCGGGACGGTCTTTGGTACAAATCGCCACTGTTAGCGAAGGAAACTGCTCTGAATTCGCTGGAGGAACCAATTCCTCTCGGATACTTTCCTGAAGCAGCTTCGTGCCAATTTCCCGACTCAGGAGTGGCGCTAAATCTTCGGGCGTTAGGACGCTGTTTGGCGGGAGTTCTTGCATCACCAAACCGATGGGTCTGTCTTTACGGCGCAGCACCAAGGCGATCCCGGTTTCGTCCTCCTTTGTCTGAAGGGTGGGTAGGGGTTGAGTGACTTCCAAATCAATGAGGGAGTAGGACATAAGTCTGGTTTGAGGGTCAAGCTGGAGACTGGTTATATTGCAGTCGGTGGAGTTTAGCAAAGAGTCCGTTGAGTTGGAGAAGCTGCTGGAGATTCCCTGACTCAACCACCTGTCCCTTCTCCAGGACAATAATCTGATCCGCTTTTTCGATAGTGGACAGGCGATGGGCGATGACAATGACGGTACGGTTATGGCTAAAGGTATTCAGCGCTTCTTGAATTAAGTGTTCTGAAATCGTGTCTAGGGCGTTGGTGGCTTCATCCAGAATCAGAATGTCTGGATTGCGGATAATCGCACGAGCAAGAGCGATGCGCTGTCGCTGACCCCCGGAGAGCCGAATTCCGCGATCGCCCACTTTGGTATCGTAGCTTTGGGGGAGTTGCATGATAAACTCATGGGCATTGGCTTGTTTGGCGGCGGCAATGATCTCGGCTTCTGTTGCATCTAAGCGACCATAAGCAATGTTCTCCCTGATGGTATTACTGAAAATATAAATGTCTTGACTAACGATTGCCAGATGACGACGCCAAGAGGGTAAATCCAATGCTTTTAATGGGCGATTGTCTACATAGATTTCGCCTTCACTCACCTCATAAAAACGGCAAATTAGGTTAACCAGGGTAGACTTCCCCGCGCCGGAAGGACCCACAAACGCGGTGGTTTTGCCACGGGGAATGGAGATGGAGATAGTTTGTAAGGCGGGTTGATCCTGGGGATTGTAGCGGAAGCTCACGGATTCTAAAGAAATAGCCTGCTGCAATCCGGAAAAGGCTAGATTGCCAGAACGGATGTAGGGCTTGTCCGAGGGTTCCAGAAAGTACATCACATCATCCACTGAACTGGCTAACATCAACAACTTGACGCGATGGCTACCGAGCAGTTGCATCTGTGGCTGGAGTCGATAGAGAATGAATAGAAAAGTTAGCAGGGTAGGTAATGCGGTTCTATCTTGCAACAGAGCAATCATCATAATGCTCAACACCAGCAATGCCGAAAGCACATCATAGAGGGGATTTACCGACGCCGACAACGTATCGAGCTTCATAAAGATATTACGGACTTGCTCAGACGCCTGATCAAACTGTTTTTGCTCGTAAGGTTCTTGTCCAAATGCTCGAATGGTTCTCATTCCTGCCAACCCTTCATACATTCGTCTTCCCAGGGCGGCATTTACTTGGACTGCCTTTTGTCCCAGAACTTTGGACTGGCGCGTCACCACCTGGATAATTAGGGAAATCAAAAGTGTGATCCCGCCGACTAACAGGGTCAATTTCCAGGAAATCAGTAGGAGTAAGGCGACATAAACAACGGTAGTGCAGGAACTTACAATCAGGTTAACCAATATCCCGAGTGCTTCACTGGTGCGCCATGTCTCAGTTGCCAAGGTATTGAGTAATTTCCCGGAATCCTTCGTTTCTAAGAAGCTATAGCTGACGTTTAAAAGCTGATCAAAAATACGAGAGCGCAACCGATGACTGATCCGCGAATTCAACCATGCCAATAGAACTGAATTGCTGTAGTTTAAGCCATTTTTCAGCACAATCGTGCCAAAAATAAACAGAGGAATGATGACTAGGCGCTGACTGGCAGGAACAATACTGAGGACTTGGTTGAGCAAGCTGATTAAAGCATTGTCACTGACGGTTGGGTTGGAGTTTGGAGACAAGCTTTGTAGAAATGGAATAAATAGGCTAATCCCCAATCCTTCGGAGAGGGACGACAAAATTCCTAGGGTAACAATTGCCGGAATTGCCCAGGGGTAAAACTTTAACAGTAGGAGTAGCCTTTTAATGAGTTTTTCCTCTTCAATCGTTGTTTTTTAGACGTCA
>CAKZMA010000656.1 GCA_937127375.1 uncultured Coleofasciculus sp.
AATTCTCGCTCGCTATGGGAATATAGGATTCTCGCTCGCTATGGGAATATAGGATAAATATGATTTAAAATTTTATTGTAACGGGATTAAAAGCTGTCACGCATTTAAATTGGGAATGATATCAATTTCGTTTGTATACTCATCCTAATATCACGTATTTAAATTGAAAATAAAACCTTACACTTTTACCTAAAAAGCAGCATCTCCCTCATTTCCCTCATTTCCTTCATCTCCCCCATCTTCCCCTAACCAATTATTCAGCAGACCCTACTTAGCGAGCAAGATGATCGCACTACAACAACAACGAACAATAACTGGAATTTCGTGAATTTCGCAACGGACTTTTGCCGCAAACAAGTCTACCGAAAGTACCCCTTTTTTCAAAAGGTCTCTTTATTTTTAGTCCGCACTCGCTGATACACCTGTTCCATTGCCTCAATAAACGAACTATCCTTGTGCCAAAAGGGAGGAACGTCTCCGGCTTTTTTAATCAAAATGGCGGGAATATTAGCAGTTGCATCCACCTCCACCCTTGAAGGTAATCGTTTTTCTCCTAACCAAAACTCCTTCTGATTCACAGATGATGGTGGTGGCATTTTTTCTGGCTGGGTATAGTAAAATTGGGCAGGTTCTATGGCGGCTTCTTGATCCTGTAAAGCTTGAGATAACACTTGACCTAATGGGGATTTAGCCAGTTCTTGCTGTAGCTTTTCTCGTGATAAACCTCTGAGTTCAAACAGTAAAAAGGGGTCAGCATCTAACGCCGTCGCGACTAAGTAATACACCCCGGCGATATGTTTACAGGGATTTGACCAGTCGGGACAGGAACAATGGGTGGTAAAGTCAGAACGGCTTTTGGGTAATAACTGAAGGTTGACATCAGCAAATGCTTCTTCAATATTATCTGGCATCTCATTCATTAACAGTTTAGAGACAAAACTCGCCTTAGATGACAAATTCGCGATCGCCTTTGACCAAGATGCTGCTGAAATGGGTTTTATTTCAATGGTTGTGGTGTACAATGGTTCTTTATAAACGCCAAAATAGGGATTAATTGAACCCCTAACTTTTGCGGTTATTTTCCCCTGAATAATTTGATACTCCTTAATCTTACCCCCACTGGCATAAGAACGCCCTCGTCCCAGTCTACCTGAGTCGGTAAAGGATTCTAAGGCATCAATAAAGCGTTTGCCCCACCAGGTTCGGCTGAATCTAGACATTCTGCATAACTCCTAATTTTAATAGCACTTGTAGGGTGGGCATTGCCCACCAAAATCAACTCAAATTCCCACTCCTAACTTTATAAAATAGGGCATTGCCCACCAAAATCAACTCAAATTCCCACTCCTAACTTTATAGAATAGCAGTTTTATTCAAAGCAATCAACTGTTTAAACCGTTCATTATCCAGTTCCGTTAACCACGACTCATCCGCCCCAACAATCGCCCCCGACAATTTTTTCTTCTCTTCAATCATCTTATCAATTCGTTCTTCTAACGTGCCTAATGCTACAAATTTATGCACAAAAACATTCTTCTTTTGACCAATCCGAAAGGCGCGGTCAGTGGCTTGATCTTCAACGGCGGGGTTCCACCAACGGTCAAAATGGAATACGTGATTGGCTTTGGTTAAGGTGATGCCGACTCCTCCAGCTTTCAGGGATAAAATAAACGCCGAGGGTTCAGTATCAGGGTCTTGAAACGCCGTAATCATTTGCTCTCGTTTTGCCCGACTGATGCCGCCATGAATATAATAAGTGTTGTAATGTAAGGTCTGTTTAAGATAGTTGGTTATGGCGCTACCAATGTCCGTAAATTGGGTGAAAATCAGCAAACTTTCTCCTTCTGCATTCACTTCTTCAATCATTTCTAGCAGGCGTTCTAATTTATGCGATCGCGTGGGCGAGAATTCACTGTTATCTTGGAGAAACTGGGCTGGATGATTGCAGACTTGTTTGAGTTTCAGTAGGGTTGACAAAATTAACCCTTTGCGGTTTATTCCTTCAGCGTCTTCTAGTTTTGCCTCTACATCTTTGACCACGGCTTCATATAACGAGGCTTGTTCTTGAGTTAGCTGACAATACTGTTTATGTTCCAGTTTATCGGGTAAATCTTTAATAATCTGTTTGTCTGTCTTCACCCGTCGTAGAATCAACGGTTGAACTAACTGCTTTAACACCGTTGATTGTCTGCGGTTATTGTCTTTTTGAATCGGCAGTTCAAAGGCTTTGCGAAACTGGGCTTGTTTGCCTAAATAGCCCGGATTGAGAAAGTTGAAGATTGACCAAAGGTCTAATAAACGGTTTTCTATTGGGGTTCCAGTTAACGCCACCCGATGATGGGCGGGTAATTTGAGAATGGCTTTGGTTTGGGCGGCTTTGGGATTTTTAATGTTTTGGGCTTCGTCGAGAACTAAACGGTGCCAGGTGACGCTTTTAAACAGTTTTTCGTCTTTGCGGGCGAGGGTAAATGAGGTAATAATTACATCAAGGGTTTGGCTAGCTGATTTAAACTCCTTTTCGGTTTTAATTCGGTTACTCCCATGATGAACTAAGGTACGCAAATGAGGAGCAAATTTTTCAATTTCTTTTTGCCAATTCCCCACCACAGAAGTTGGCGCAATTAACAGAGTAGGAGATACCGAAGAGTCGGTTTCGCGTTCCTTGACTAACTGGGCAATAATCTGAATCGATTTACCCAAGCCCATATCATCGGCTAGACAGCCATTGAGTCCCAATTGTTCTAAATATTGTAGCCAAGATACACCGCGTTTTTGATACTCCCTTAAGGTTCCTTTTAATTGGGCAGGATTGTCAATCGGTTCCAGGCGACTGGGGTTATTCAAGCACGCCATCATTTGACCTAAGATAGCATCATGTTCGACTTCTATCTCTGTGTCAGCTTCGCTGGTTTTCTTGAGTAACTCCAGGAGTGTCATTTCCGCTGTTTCTTCCTGGTGGGATTGCCAAAACTCCAGCATTTGCTGCATCTTAGTTTTATCGAGTTCAATCCACTGACCTCGAAACTGCACCAAGGGCGTTTTTGCCGCCACTAACTGTTGCCATTCCTGGGGGGTGACGACTTGACCGCCGATGGAGAGTTGGTAGTGATATTGAATAATTGTATCCAGGTTAAAATAACCCTTACTCGCGGCTTTTGTAGATTGAGAGGTTTTCGGGGAAGCCTTGAGGCGCAGCTTGGCACGTTGACGCCCGGAGGGAGTCCACCAGGCGGGAACAATGACTTTATATCCGGCATCTTCTAGCACCCAGGCTTGTTCTTTGAGAAAGGTGAACGCCTCTTCTAAGGTAAGGTTTAATCCCGTCGGTTGGTCGGTTTCTAAGCCGCGCCAAATTTGCGGGTAGATACGGGCAGCATAACCGAGATTTAAGAGTAAGGTTTTCTCGAACTCTTGACCAAATTGTTGATAAACGGTGGCTTTCTTTTTTTTAGTTAGAGTCCAATAGTCGGCAACCGCTAGTTTCAGAGATGGGTCTTTTTTCGACGCGACGATAAACTGAATCTCCCAGGAGTTTTGCGACTCCTCCGCCGGGTTTTCTAATTGAAAACAAAGATGGAAGGTGGAGGTATCAGATCCTCCCCGAATCTGTTGTTTCCAAGTTGACCATTGTTTATAGAGGTCTAAAGCGGTTTCAGGGGCTTGTGCTAGGGGAGTTTGTGAGGAATAAAGGCAATCGGTAATCAGAGAATGATTAATTCTTTTATCCAAGACAGCCGGGATTGGTGTATTCGTGACAATCTCCGTCAGCAAACATTCAGAAAAATGCCGCAGTAACGTTTCTTTGGCGTAAAATTCGATAGGTTCGGGGGGACTGGCGTAACCGGATACACAAGCAAGGGGCATATAATCTTGATAATAGTCAATCGTCTCTTCATAGTGATCCGATATAATTTGCCAACCTGGATAAAGTTCAAATAACTGAGGTTTGGCGCTGCGTTTACGTTTGCTTTTGGGTGGGGGAATTTCTCTGTATTTAAGCGATGGAATATATTGGTCTTTGAGGATAATCTGTTTAAAGGACTGGGTGTAGTGATACCAAAACAGTAAATCAGACCCCAGTTGAAGTTCTGCGGGATTGTAGAGGGCAATAAAATGCAGGTCATTTAAGCTTTTAATCACGGGGGCGATTGTGCCAGATTTACGTCCAGATGTTTGGTGAACTGGGCTAATCTGATAACAATCAATTGTCCAGATATGCCACTCCACAGATTCTGGCAATTCGATTTCCAGATAGCGGCTTAATTCCAGTGACGGAAGCGGTTGTGCTTGAGTGGTGGGCAGAATAAAGTATTGGGGAGTAATCTGATCCTGAATCGCGCTAGATGAGGTTGGAGAAACGCCAAGTTCATTCACCAGAAGGTTGGCTAAATCCGCTTGGGTTAATTGAGCCGGATGCGTATTGC
>CAKZMA010000657.1 GCA_937127375.1 uncultured Coleofasciculus sp.
AGCCAATAACATCCAGCACAAAACGCCGTACCAACATTAACTCTTCTGGCAAAATCTGATGTGCCATATCAAATTCTTGATAGGTTACCTCGATTCCCAACGCCTTTAAATTATCTCTGGCGTGTTGGGCTTTACTCACAGGCACAACCGGATCTTGTCTACCATGCACGATCAAAACTGGGGGTAACGATTCCCGCGTCAGTTGAGCCGAATCATGCCAGTAGCCACTCATTGAAACTAAGGCGGCGCAGGGTAATCTTAACCCCACATCCAATGCCATGGCTCCCCCTTGGGAAAATCCACTTAAAATGGTGCGGGATAGGGGAACGCCTGTACTTTCTTCCAGAGAGGTTAACCAGTCGATCAACTTTTGGCGACTTTCCTCTAACCCCTGATTATCTTGGCTTTCTAAGGCATACCAGGCATTGCCCCAGGGGACATCGGGATGAGGAAACGGAGCATCGGGAAATAGAAACTGGACATTGGGCAAGTCTAATGCCAAGGCTAATGGGACTAAATCCTGAGAGTTAGCCCCCCAACCATGTAAGCACACCATCAAGTGGGTTGGGGATTGACCATTGGTGGGTTCAATAGTGACGGATTCTAAAGACAAAGACTGAGATCCTAAATCAGAGGTTGTTGGATTTCTAGCAGATGGAGAACGGTTTTGGCAAGCGTTCAACCCCAAAACTGTTCCCAGTGTGGCACAGCCTTTTAAGAAAAATCGCCGTCCCATTAATTTTAATCGAGACTCTGGCATTTGCTACGTGCGTGCCAATGTTAAATATATTGCACCTATTAACGAAGACTATGTTTCAGACGTTAATTAGCGATCGCGGATTTCAGTGATGAGTTAGGACAATTGAGTGGTTCGCCTGTCTAGGAATTAATATGCCTTGAACTAGGCACTCTGGAATTGATTAGATGAGAGCGTAGGATAGTGGCAAGTATAGCCGCGCCATATTTGTCTTGAATCTCATCACAGGTGGCTTCGCAAAGTCTCTCGACTTCATCGATACGCTGTTGAAGTTCAGCAATTTGTTGGTCAGTTTTGCTTATTTTAGGCTGTATCCCAAACATTTCGTCGTTCTCCTCAACGAATTAAACGGTTTGCCAAGCTGATGTCCTAGCCCTCTATAGGATAGTCGGAATGTGCGATCGGGTCTGTTCTTTTCAATGTAACCCTACGGCTAATTGAAATTTGGATTGAGAAATGCTTGAGATTCCCCAATTTATATGTAAATTTTTTTAAATTATACCGTGTTTAGAGAAAAATAATAATGATAAGATTTGGAAAAATCGGGTCAAACTGTGCTATGTTACCGTCTTGAGGAGGCGCTTGGGCGAATTAACGTCTCCAGAATTCTGCTATGCCGCGACGACCCCAGGTTAGGCGAAGCCTTACAGGATCTCAAGCAACAACTCCCTGATCTAGATTTAAATCTAGATGGGAATGAGTGGCACTTTAAGCAATGGTGGCAAACTCATGGTATTTCTTGGACAGAGCAATTGTCGGCGGCGATTCAATGCCGAACTAATAATAATACAATTATAGAAAGCACTATTTTGCTGCCAATTCTGCTGAACCTATGTTTCCAGTTATTTACTCCGACGAATTTCTCAATCATGAGAACGGTGGTTTCCACCCCGAACGCCCGGAACGATTGACAGCCATTGTCAACGCCTTAAACGCTGCACCCTGGGCAGATCAAGTTGATTGGCAGCTACCTACGCCTGTAGAGAATCGTCCGGTAATGCCTCTGTTGCAAAAAGTTCATGACCAAGATTACATCAATTTAGTCCAACAACTCGCCCATGAAGGTGGAGGGATGATAGATGGCGACACCAGGGTTTCTCCCCGCAGTTATGATATTGCCCTGTTAGCCATCAGCGCTTGGTTAGATGGAGTTGATCGGGTTCTCACCAGCAACAACCCGGCATTTGTCCTCGCACGTCCTCCTGGACATCATGCCGAAGGTCCACGGGGGATGGGATTTTGTCTCTTTTCCAATGCGGCGATCGCGGCTTACTATGCCTTAGAACAACCCGGTATCCAAAAAGTCGCCATTTTAGATTGGGATGTTCATCATGGTAACGGCACCCAAAGCCTGGTGGAAAACGATGCCCGAATTGTCTACTGTTCACTCCATCAGTATCCCTTCTACCCTGGCACCGGGAACCCTCGCGAACGCGGCTCGTACAATAATATTCTGAATATACCCATACCATCAGGCAGTACATTCACAGAATACCAACCCATGTTTGAGCAGGGGGTGATACCATTTCTCAATGAATTTCAGCCCGATTTACTCATCATCAGTGCTGGTTACGACGCCAACGCCGATGATCCCCTCGCCAGCGTCGCCCTGAAACCAAAGGATTTTGGCGTATTCACAGATTACTGTTTGCAAGTGACTCACCGTATTTTATTTGGCTTAGAAGGAGGTTATGATCTGACTGCTTTAGCCAAGTCCGTTATTGCCACCATTGAACCTTGTTTAAAGCTGGGTGAATAGTTGCACAAAGACAAAAAATCAGCCTTCGTCATACTCGCTCCCTTGAGAAGCAAGCTACGTCATTCGTCATTCGTC
>CAKZMA010000658.1 GCA_937127375.1 uncultured Coleofasciculus sp.
ATTCCAGTTCCTGCAATCACAAGACGCCCGAAGGCAATACGGGGGTCAATTACAACCCAGCGAGGATTATCCTGTTCGCCGTTGCGGGTAAAGGGATAGAGTTTGATGGCTAAACCCCTGTCGTCGAGTTCGATGCGTTCGAGGTGGGTTTTGAGGGCATCTTTGAGATTTGTCTGCCCTTGTTTTGACGTGTTAATCAGAGAACCATAGCGTTCAATAAATAGGTCAATTCCATCCGTCCGGAATTCTTGGTGGGCGAGGGGGTGAGGGATTTGCAGTTGTTCGTTAATATAATCTAGTGTCGCTCTAACTTTATCCAGGTCAATTTTGTGGTGTTTTCGGATTGCCCGGAGGATATGAACTTCGATTAAATTAGTAAAACTAAGTCGAATCGGTTGGCTTTTTTTGACCTCAATCAGGGGATAAAATTTCTTTTCGCCTTCGCTGACAGGATAGTTTCGTCCCACTGTCCAGGAACGAATCGTTGCAGCGGGAATTTTCAGGTAGCGGGCGGCGTCCCCAATGCTGTAGTTGGGGATATCTCTGGGATTTTTACCACCATAGATATCGTTCATCAAGATAATCAGCGAAGAATCAGATCTTGTAAGTAGTCGGACAAAAGTAAAGTTAACGGTGGAGATTAGGCAACAGGCAACAGTCAACAGTAAGGGTTTATCGAGCGGACTGGATCAGAGTTTTAGTCCATTTTCATAGACTTAAGCTGAATGCTACTGACTTAAGGTTGGTGGGCAATGCCCACCCTACTCAAGTCAGAATTGAGCGGACTGGATCAGAGTTTTAGTCCATTTTAATGGACTTAAGCTTTTAGCCAAGAACTTGAGTTCTTGGCGGATGCTGCGGCTAACTCCAAAACCCTCTAAGTAGTCGCTGCTGCACGCGCTGCGGCTGCTTCATCGGGATGAATGCCCAAACGAGTCAGATTAATCCGACCTTTGTTGTCAATTTCGCGAACTTTCACAATCACTTCATCGCCAACAGCAACCTCATCTTCCACCTTACCGACACGATAATCTGCCAGTTGGGAAATGTGAATCATTCCCTCTTTCCCCGGTAACACTTCGACAAAGGCACCAATGGGAATAATTCGAGTCACGCGCCCCGCATAAACATCCCCTTCTTCTAAGCGACGAGTCATCCCTTGAATCAGGGTAATCGCTTTCTTTGCCTTTTCCCCTTCAACCGCAGAAACCGTAATTGTGCCATCATCATCAATATCGACCTTGGCACCGGTTTGTTCGGTAATCCCTTTAATCGTCTTACCGCCAGGACCAATCACCAACCCAATCAAGTCAGGATCAATCTTCATTGTCAGTAAGCGTGGGGCAAATGCCGACAAATCAGGACGGGGTTTGTCAATTGTCGCCAGCATCTTTTCTAAAATGTGCAGTCGTGCTGGTTTGGCTTGTTCAATCGCTTTGGCAACGATTTCCATGGGCAGCCCGGTGATTTTCATGTCCATTTGTAACGCGGTAATTCCGCTATCCGTTCCCGCGACTTTGAAGTCCATGTCGCCCAAAAAGTCTTCAATTCCTTGAATATCAGTGAGAATCCGGACTTCCGTGCCTTCCTTAATCAATCCCATCGCCGCACCACTGACAGGCTTGGTAATCGGCACCCCAGCATCCATTAAGCCTAGCGTCGATCCACACACCGAACCCATCGAGGTTGAACCATTGGAGGAAAGCACCTCCGATACCACCCGAATCACATAGGGAAAGACATTTTGCGGCGGCAAAACTGGAGTAATCGCCCGTTCAGCTAACGCCCCGTGACCGATTTCCCGGCGTCCCGGCGATCGCATGGGTTTGGTTTCCCCCACAGAAAAGGGCGGAAAGTTATAGTGGTGCAGGTAACGCTTCTCTTCTTCGGGATTCAAATCATCCAACATTTGAGCATCCCCAGGGGTTCCCAACGTCACCGTAGACAGGACTTGAGTCAAGCCTCGGTTAAATAAACCACTGCCATGAACACGAGAGGGCAATAGACCCACTTGACAAGACACCGGACGTACCTCATCCAGTTTACGCCCATCGACGCGCACCCCGTCCTCGACAATTTGCGATCGCATCAGCTTCTTAGTCAAGCTTTTGAACACACGGCTGAGCAGTCGATCATCAGTCGCCGCCACACGCAGGGGATCATCCTCTGGACGTTCAGCGATGGGAGCGAGAATTTCCTTTTCCTTGATCTCATCCAAGGCTTCATCGCGATCATGCTTATCGAAGTCAAACTGAGACAAAACTTTCTTAATCGGTTTCGTCGCGCGATCGCGGATAAAATCTTCCAGTTCCGATGAGGTTTCTGGCGCTTCGGCTTGGATAATCTCAATTCCCAACTCTTTGAGCAGGTTTTCCTGAGCCGCAATTAAATCCTGTACGGCTTCGTAGCCAAATTCAATCGCCTCAATAATATCCCGTTCTGGCAGTTGATTCGCCCCGGCTTCCACCATAATCACGCCTTGGGGAGAACCCGCCACCACCAAATCTAGATCACCATTGTCGATTTCGCGGTAAGTTGGATTAATAATGAAATCATCTCCAACTAGCCCCACCCGTACTGCTGCCATGGGACCATAGAATGGGATTTGTGCTTGCAGCACTGCTACTGATGCCCCAGTTACCGCCAACACATCCGGTGGCACTTGTTCATCCATAGACAAGGTTGTTGCTACGATCTGAATATCATCCCGTAGCCAATTGGGAAACAAGGGGCGTAATGGGCGGTCAATCAGACGGCTGGTGAGTGTTACTTTTTCCGGAGGACGCCCTTCTCGTCGCAGAAACCCTCCCGGAATTCGACCGGCTGCATACAGTCTTTCTTCGTAGTCTACTAATAAGGGGAGAAAATCGATGCCTTCTCGACCCGCTGAGCGAGTCGCCGTGACTAAAACCGCTGTATCTCCTGACTCAATTAGTACAGATCCCCCAGCTTGGGGTGCTAGTAGACCGGCTCTTAGCCGAATATCCCGTCCATCAAAGGATATTGATTTGTCTAACTCTACCATTTGGTTCGTTACCCTTCTCTCTTTATCACGTTTTTTTCTCTGTCGCAATCCTAGCATTTATGGAATAATGATGCTTTGAGAAGGGATTTGAGTGTGTAGGGGCGGGTAATGGGAATTTATTGGCGCTGTTGACGATAACTTTTGTTCAAAACCCGCCGCTATTAAGTGTTGAGTGTTGAGCCTTCGCTTCACTAGTCGGACATTTTCATTTTTCTATAAACATGGCAATATTACATGGTAGTTGGATTACTGGCGAATCTGATAATTATTTATTTATTTGGGGAGAACAATGGCGTCCTTTAGCCTCTGTTGACTCTGCCGCCAAGACGGGGATTATGCCCCATCCTTTTGCAATGACACAAGCAGAGTTAAGCGAATTTTTACGCGATCGCGGCTTAACCCTTGCAAAACCAGGAACCGGAAAAAGCCACAGAGATACGGAGAGTGCGATCGCCTCCTGGCAAACCCAAGTCTTCGTCTTACCCACTCACCCCGCAGATGCCAAGACATCAGCCTACCCGATTCTTTCTGCCCAACTCCCGACAGACGAGACAGACTCTTCATCCCTAGAACTGCACCCCTGGAACGTTGCTGGCTACTGTCTCACTCCCTCAGCAGCCCTCCCCTTTCTGCAATCTCTACCTTTAGGGGGATTCAATGTTGCCGATAATTACGTCGGATCAGATTTACGATTTTGGACTCATGTCTATCGCTGGAGTTTAGACTTACTGACTCGGTGTAAATTTTTACCTGGACTCTATCGCCAACCCAACGGTAAAGCAATCGCCTACTGGCAACCCCTGATCGACAGCGCCACCGATCAAGCCCGGTTAGCCGAGTTTACCCAATCCATGCCCTTAGCTTGTCAGGCGTATGAGGACAATGTAGAGACGTTGCATGCAACGTCTCTACATCCCCAATCAACAATCCTGAACTTTTTAAGACACGCCATTGATATTCAGGTGCAAAATTGGGTCGAGTCGCTATCACCCCCAACTGCTACCTCACCCATACCTGAATGGCTGCAAGCCCTGTGTAGCGCCAAGGAGAACCTAGATGTCGAACCGATGGCGATCGCCCGTTTAGATACAGCACTCTCCACTTGGACAACCTCGATTCAACAGCATCTGGTGACTCCCACCACCCAAGGCTTAACCCAAAATCTCTTCCGCACCTGCTTAGTCTTGCAACCACCAGAACCCGATGAAGCCAACTGGCGGCTTGACTTTTACTTGCAAGCCATGGACGATCCTGATTTATTAGTCGATGCCAAAACGATTTGGCGGCATCCTATCGAACAATTAGACTATCACGGGCGAATCATTGAACAGCCCCAGGAAACCTTACTCAAAGGATTAGGATTAGCCTCTCGCCTTTATCCTCCCCTAGAAGCCAGCTTACACGAACGCTGTCCTCGATTCTGTGAACTTAACCCTGTCCAAGTGTATGAATTTATCAAAGCCAGCGCATGGCAACTGCAAGACAGTGGTTTGGGGATTATCTTACCCCCAGGATTAGCCCCCGGATCAGGAGAAAAACGCCTCGGCATTAGTATTACCGCAGAAGCACCCAAATCCAAAAAAGACGAACGTTTGGGGTTACAAAGCCTGCTGAAATTTAAATGGGATTTGGCAATTGGTGATACAAAACTCTCCAAATCCGAATTCCAGCGCTTGATGTCACTCAAATCCCCCTTAGTTGAAGTTAATGGCGAATGGATTGCCCTGCAACCTGCGGATGCACGGGCGGCGCAAACCATCATGAAAGCGTCCAAGGAAGATATGAGTTTGTCAGTCGAAGACGCCTTACGACTGGCGACAGGCGATACCAAAACATTAGGAAAACTGCCCGTTGTTCACTTTGAAGCATCCGGGGCGCTGCAAAAATTAATCACCAATTTAACCGGAAATCGTACCATTGAACCCATTGACGTTCCCCAAGACTTTAACGGCACATTACGCCCATATCAACTTCGAGGAGCCAGTTGGTTAGCCTTTTTAGAACGCTGGGGGTTAGGGGCTTGTTTAGCTGACGATATGGGATTGGGTAAAACCATTCAGTTTATTGCTTTTATGCTTTATTTAAAAGAACAAGATGTTCTAGAATCGCCCACATTATTAGTCTGTCCCACATCCGTACTGGGAAACTGGGAACGGGAAGTGAAAAAATTTGCCCCGACGCTTAAAGCTATTGTCCACCACGGCGATAAACGCTCAAAAGGCAAGACATTTGCTAAAGCAGTGAAGACCAAGGATTTGGTAATTACCAGTTATCCATTAGTGTATCGAGATGCTGCAACCCTGGAATCGGTATCCTGGCAAGGTGTCGTATTAGATGAAGCGCAGAACGTCAAAAACCCAGGGGCAAAACAGTCGCAAGCCGTGCGAAAACTGTCAACAGAATTTCGCATTGCCTTAACCGGAACTCCTGTAGAAAACCGCTTATCGGAATTGTGGTCAATTTTAGATTTTCTCAATCCCCAATATTTAGGCGATCGCCAATTTTTTCAACGGCGTTTTGCGATGCCAATTGAGAAGTTTGGCGACAGAGATTCCTTACAAACGTTGCGATCGCTGGTGCAACCGTTTATTCTGCGCCGTCTGAAAACTGATAAGACCATTATTCAGGATTTACCGGAAAAACAGGAGATGACGGTATTCTGTGGACTCGCCGCCGAACAAGCCGCCCTGTATCAGAAACTGGTGGATGAATCATTGGTAGATATTGAAGCGGCAGAGGGAATTAAGCGCAAAGGATTAATTTTAACCTTGCTGATGCGACTCAAACAAGTTTGTAATCATCCCGCTCAGTTATTAAAAGAGAAAGCCTTAAAAGACGCCAAGCGTTCTGGGAAATTACTGCGGTTACAGGAAATGTTAGAGGAAGCCATTTCAGAAGGCGATCGCGCGTTAATTTTCACCCAGTTTGCGGAATGGGGGAAACTGTTAAAACCCTATTTGGCAAAACAATTTGATCAGGAAATCTTGTTCCTCTATGGCGCAACTCGCAAGAAGCAACGGGAGGAAATGATTGACCGTTTCCAAAATGACCCCGAAGGACCCCCGATTCTGATTCTGTCCTTAAAAGCGGGAGGAACCGGACTAAATTTGACCCGGGCAAATCATGTTTTCCACATTGATCGCTGGTGGAATCCGGCGGTGGAGAATCAGGCGACCGATCGGGCGTTTCGTATTGGTCAAACTCGCAATGTACAGGTGCATAAGTTTGTCTGCACGGGAACGCTGGAAGAACGGATTAATGACATGATTGAAAGTAAGAAGCAGTTGGCAGAACAGACGGTAGAAGCGGGTGAAAACTGGGTCACGGATATGGATACCGATCAGTTGCGATCGCTGCTATTGCTTGATCGCACGGCGGTAATTGATGAGTAAGGGAGGAGTGCGATCGCGGATTGGCGGATTGTCGGATAAGTCAGGATTCGATTTGTGCGTGAAGCGAAGCTATCGCGTTAGCGAATCGCCTCTTCGGGTGATGTTTTACTAGAAATCACGGCTTCAATACCCGAAAGGTATTGATCCATCGTTAAGACATTGGTGTAAACCAACTGTTTCAATGTTTCTTCAGTCAGAAAGGTATCCTTAATATCAATGCTAGTTTTGTAGCGAATTTCACCTGTGTTGAAGTCTAGTTCAAAGTTACCGATAATCATGCCAAAGTTAGCACGACAAACAAACTCTCCTAACTGCTTGCGCTTCTTCTGAGGAACTTTAACTGGACAGAGAGAATTTCTGCTTTGAGGTTAAATAAGGCTTCAGTATCAATCCGTCGATATACTCCTGGGCTAACTTTGAAAGTTAAATGGCATTGTGTAGTATTCTCATCCCACCCAGCAATTGCTAGTTCTAACCTTGAAACCGTGTCACGCATATCCTTTTTACTGCCTCTCCTTTCTACTTCCTCTATGTATAGAATTCTGAAGGGGATAACATTTTTGCACTTCATAGTGTTTTGTTTCGGTTCTCTATTGAGATTCTTATCCTTTGTATAGGTACGCATTGCTTCTACTCTTCATTCTTAACGTAAACTTATTTGTTTACATCATGCTGCAACTCAAAATCAGGTGAATCCCAATGTCAGAAGACTTTATCCCCGATATCCTCGAAACGCTTACCGTTCCCCCCTCTCCATCAGCCACACCAAAACCCACCCCCCGCCGTGAACCTGTCAAAATCTCGATTATTGGCTCTCGCTGAGGCGTGAACAGCATCATTCGCACTTTGTACCGCCTCCGATTCGCCGAAGTGATGGAGTGGAGTCCCTTGCAGCCAACAGGCAATCCTGGGGAATTTGTGAGTATGTTGATTCGGCAGATTTCTACCTATTAAGGAATGTCTCTAATACCGACGAAAGTCGGGGCGGGTTTAGTCAGTGATGGGTGTCACCGAAACGGTAATGGTGAAACCCGCCCCTACAAACGCACCCGCAACTTGCCCTCTTCAGCTATCCGCGTCAAAATGAAGAAAAGTGCGATCGCACTGTCGGATAAGTCATCATCTTGAGAAACGGTGTCCCGTCTTTGGTCGATTGGCGAATCGTTTCATCATAGAGAATCGCGCCACTGATGTAATTCTCCTGATATTAACTCTTGATAAATTAGCTAAAACTCTTTCCATGTCGCATAAACACAGTATTCAAACAGTTCTTTCTTGCTGTTTCGCTTGCGAACAATGTTACTACCAATATTGGTATATCCAAGTTGGTGTAAGGATTCTTCCAAAAGTTTTTCCGTATTAACCGAAATCCCATAGAACGAAGAATTACCGACAATGTATGAAAGCACTGCATTATCCTGTAAGTTGTGACGCAAATTATCTAAATGCAAGTGCAGATCATAGAAATATTTCTTGACATACTTTGCCATAAGCTGAGCATTCTTATTTTCTGATTCCCCAATTTGGGAAACAATCCTGTTCAA
>CAKZMA010000659.1 GCA_937127375.1 uncultured Coleofasciculus sp.
GCGATCGCACGTCGAATTGGACTGATTAGGGCAGGAAAATGTAAACCTGCCTAAACCACTAATTTCACGGATTAGAGAGAGATTAAGGTGGGGGTGACAGATTTTGATTGCACTGATTACACTGAGAGGTTAGTCGTCCATGGGTAGAGGATGATCAGATTGACATGACTTTCTTTTTCGCCAGATGTATCATGGCGCGTCTGGAACATGCATCGTCTACATCCCCTACTACCTATGGAGTTTTAACTGATGCCCGATCATTGGGGTCTTCGGCAATTGCCTGGTTGAGAACGTCTAGGGCTTTTACATATTGGGGATCGTCTGGCGTACCAATTTTAGTCCGATCCTTCTGTAATTCCTTGCGTTGTTCCTCAGTCAGTTCGATGACAATATCCGGTGGAATCCCTTCCTTATTAATATCACGACCACTGGGCGTCAAATACTTGGCAATAGTTACCGCCAAACCCGAACCATCTCCGAGTCCACGTACCGATTGTACCAGGCCCTTGCCAAAGGTCTGAGTTCCGACTAATGTGGCTCGTTCGTTATCCTGCAAAGCACCCGACAGAATTTCACTCGCACTAGCTGAACCGCCATCGACTAGGACAACTAACGGTTTATCGGTCAAGGCTCTATTCCTGGCGACCTCTTCATTTGAACTACCCTGACGATTCACCGTAGACACAATCTTGCCTTTATCGAGCCACATACGGGCAATCTCAATACTAGAGTAGAGTAATCCGCCCGGATTAGAGCGCAAATCTAAGATATAGCCATTAACATCCTGCGTCTCTAACTCCTTAATCGCCTCTCGCATTTCCTGTGCCGCGATCGCGCTAAACTGATTCAAGCGAATATAACCAATCTCACCCGTGGGTGTACTCCGATAACTGTAGCGTACTGGATGAATTTCAATCCGCGCCCGTGTGATTGTATAGTCGATTTCCTCCTCGTCGCGTTGAATGGTAAGGATCACATCAGTACCCGGTTTCCCGCGAATCAGTTGCACGGCGTCATTCACCTCCATGCCTTCGGTACTCTGACCGTCAATCTTGACGATTAGATCCTTGGCGAGAATACCTGCTTTAAATGCTGGTGTATCCTCAATTGGCGAAATCACCACCAACTTTTTCGTGTCCTCGTCCTGGGCGATTTGAATCCCCACACCCGTTAATTCCCCAGAGGTATCAATTTGCATGTTTTTGAACTCTTCGGGGTCCATGAATCGGGTATAGGGATCGTCCAGCGTCTCGAGCATTTCCCGAATAGCTTCGTAAGCTTCTTCCTTGTCAGAATACTCACGGTTTAAATAATCATTCCGAATGCCTCGCCAATCCACCTGGTTGAAGGTCGCATCTACATATTGGCGATCGATAATTTGCCAGACTTCATCGACTAGCTCTTTGGGGCTTTCCTGGAAGAAAGCCTGACTTTGAGATAAATGCAGACCAGCCCCTGTAACTGCAACCGTTGTTAAGACTACTGCGGTCGCCCCGACTACGAGGCTACGTTTTGTAATTACCATAATCCTTTCACAAGCTGGAGGAAAACGACTGCAAAGGAATTACGCTCACTCTAACACAGGCTATGCCAGCACGCTCCTGTTGCACATCTTTGTTATCCATCCTAACTTGCTTGCAGTCCGGATGATAAGGTTGTTGAGTTTTAAATCAGGATCGGTAAAGGGGAATGCGGCTGTATTTGCTCTGATCCAATCCCTACAGTGTATACCTATCATGCTTTTCAGGCATTTAATCGGTTACGGCTCCCCTCCCCGCCGCCAAACAAATAAATCCGAACTAGGGAAGTGTCCGGAGGTGTTACCGAAACAACTGGGGATAAATCTGTCGCCAAGCCAACCCAGAAAAAAGACCAATTCCCAAGAGTAAGCCGATTAACTGCAAAAACCAGAAATTGGGTAATCCGAGGGGCCAGCGCAAGAGGTCAACCAGAGCAGCAAGGGGCAATAGATTGGCAATAGTCCCCAGTATAGGCGGTAACGTTTCGCGGGGAAAATACGTCCCACAGAAGGTAAACATGGGGACGATGAATAAGAAAAGTGGCACGTTAATTTGGTCAATCGTTCGCATGATTCCCGCTGTAAACAGTCCCATAACGCCAAATAGCATACTGCCCAAAATAATCAGGGGCAATGATATCAGTAAATGCCAGCCTGAGTAGAGTCCCCACGCCACAGCCACTAACCCCGTTAAGCTGCCCGCGATGGTTCCTTTAGTCGTTGCCCATAGCCAGTCCCCCAAAAACACTTCCGTGAAGCTTAACGGTGCTGTGAGTAAAGCTTGCCAGGTTTTTTGGAACTTGAGGCGAATAAAACTGCCAAAAGCGCCCTCGAAAAAGGATTGGAAGAGTACGCCAATGGCAATCATACCGGGGGCAATAAATTTTAAGTAGGCAACCGTTTCACCGTGGTAGGTGACATCACCGACTAAGGGGCTAAGCCCATAGCCAAAAGCGACAAGATAAATGATTGGTTCAGAAAGCGGAGGCAAGCTATTTACTAACCAGGTTCTCTGATAAACCCTAGCATGACGATGCCAAACTGAGTAGACTCCCCAAAGGGTAACAGAAATGCCTTTCATTTTAATTTGCTATTTGATAAATTAGATTTTGAATGAATCCTTTGTGATAGCAGATTAGCTAACGGATAACTGTAGGAGCGGGTTTAACTCTAATCGTTTGTTGCCACCCAGATGCTAATAAACCCGCCCAGGCTCAATGCGATAATTCTTTGACAAATGACAAATGACGAAGGACAAATGACAAATTATTCAAGTGACGTACCTGTCAGGCGCAAAAATACATCGTCTAAATTGGTATGGCGACGGGTTAAGCTAACAGGATGCGTATCACTCAAATAGTCCCAAACAGGGTGGGGATTGTCGGCTGGTAAGCCAATTAGGTAACCATTGCCAAAAGAGCGATACCATGTTTGATACTGATGGGCGAGTTGTTGGAGAATTTCTGCGGAAATGCCCTCAATTTCTACCACCTCTGTGCCAACAGTACGCTCAATTAATTCCTCAGGAGTACCTTGGTCAATCATTTTACCCTGTTGGAGTAAAATAAGGCGATCGCACAATCGTTGCGCTTCATCCATATAGTGGGTTGTCAACAGCACTCCACAGCCTTTTTGCTTAAGCTGACTGACTAACTTCCAAAAATCTTGCCGCGCATGGGGATCAAGCCCAGTTGTTGGTTCATCCAGAAACACCACTTGCGGCTGATTAATCAACGCCCGTGCCAACACCAGACGCCGCTTCATCCCGCCAGACAGTTGATCAACCCGATATTTAGCATAGTCTTGCAACCCTACTTGTGCCAGTAACTCCCCTGCCCGTTTTCGGGCAGTTTTGCCAACAATCCGATAATGATGGGCAAAGAAAATCAAGTTATCGAAGACACTAAAATCGGGGTCAAGATTATCGTCTTGAGTTACAATTCCCATCGAAGAACGCGCCAAACGTCCTTGAGATTGGATTTGATGCTGTCCAAGTTGAACAAAACCCCGACTGGGAATCACTGCACCATAGAGCATTCCTACTGTAGTAGTTTTCCCAGCACCATTGGGACCGAGAAGACCCAAAATTTCTCCAGAATTCAGGGTAAAATTGACACCTTGAACAACATGATTTGAACCATAATATTTCCACAAGTCATAAGCCGTGAGTACCACGGATCGGGTTTGAGGTTGAGCCGTTGTTATAGTCATAGGTAATGATGATTACACCGCCGATTGTTTACTTTGCCGCCAATAAATTACAGTTAGATTAAACAGTCCAAAGGTCAGCTTCCTTGACTTGTATTATATCGTAATACGAGTTTGCATCAAGCTATCATAGGCGGTTAAGACTTGACCTCACCCAATCAGGTTATTGGTCATTGATTCTTGATTCTTTGCTTAGCATAAAAAATATACTCATCCTCTCGATTCAGCTCACGAGCAAGCGCCTGAATATTAAGATGCTTGAGTACATCATAACTGTAGGTTTGGCTTAAATATGCCATAAATTTGTGTTCGAGGTAAGTGCCAACTGCTTTTCCATCTGTAACGCCATACAGCGATGGTTCATCGTAGATACTTTCAATTTCCGAGAATTTGGCGGCTTCATCTATAAGGATGTCGATTGTTAATTCCGGCTTCACAAACCCTTTCCTATTTGATCCATGATTCCTTGTAGGGGCGCAAGGCTTGCGCCCAGAAACCCGATCAAATATACCGCACTATTGTAGCTATGTCATGCCAGTAAGGTGGGCATTGCCCACCCTACTATTAATCATCTCTTACAGGCAAAGGAGTCTCCAGAATTTCCATCAACAACTCCAGCCGCGAAGGGCGAGACAAAAGTGGAATCAGGTTTGGCAGTGAGTAGTAGTCACCTGCAAAGGTAAACGTATCCACTTGTACTTGCCGTTCCCGCAACTTTTGTTCAATCCAGTCGTAGTAACTACCCACCTTGACGATGATCACATTTGGTTGCACATTCAACTCCTGACAATAGGCATCAAAAGCGTTACCAAAATAGGGCGCAGTGTTTTCCCCTTGATCCGTCACCAAGATAATTTGCTCCACCAACTGCTTACGCCGACGCATCGCCTCAACGCTACAGCCGATACTGGTTCCACCCCCAGCCCGGATGTGTTCAAACGCACGCTCCCAGTGGCTGTAGAGATGCTCTTGAGGCAGATTATTCGCCAAGATATCGCCCAATCGGGTATCGCGACTCAGGTTGGCTTGGACGGGGTAGGGCATTGTGTCAAAGGCATAGACAAACAACTCCGCTTCCGTAATCCCGGAAATCAAAGCCGCCAGACGCTTACCCACATCCAAGGCTTGATGCATAGAGCCAGACTTATCCACCAACAGCGCCGTGGGTTTGGCGATTTTGCCGCGCTTCTTCACCTGCTCATCCATGACGCGCTCTAACTGAGCGGTAGTGGCGAGATCTAACCCCGCCGCTTCAGCCGCAACTCGTCCCTTGAGGGCGGATACACGGCTATCCGATTGAGCCGCAGTCAGCTTTTCATCAATCAACGCCTTCACCTGGGGGTGTTCCATGGCTCCCCGCACCTTGAGAGACTTAAGGTTATTAATTACCTCTTGGGGTGTCATGGAATTAATCAGGGCGACTAATACCGTGGGTGTAATTTGCTTGACTGCACCAATGGCAATCGTGTAAGGAATCTTATGCGCCACAATCTGCCGCGCTTGTTCCGTGGGAGTTGCTGCTTTTGCTAACTGCTTCAGCGCAAACGCCAGACTATCCTCCGGAGGCGCATCCTTAAACAAGATGGCATTCGCCCGCTCACTCGGCTTAATGTGCAAGGTAGCGTAGAGGTGCTTCATGGACTTGCGTCCCCGCAACGCCGCACGGTCAAAGAATTGGGGCTGTTTTTCCCGCTTTTGCAAATAGCGCCGTACTGCGGTTCGGGCGCAACGAGGAACCTTCTGTTGATGCTGCTTCATGAAGTCTACAATTCGCGCCACTTGGTAAGGTGGAAAAGTTTGTAGCAACATGAATCCGGCTTCTCGGTGTTCCGTTAACTGACTGGTCAACAGATTCCCGACAAACACTTCTTTGTGGTCACGAACATCCCCTTCTTTCTGATACCATATACCAAGATGTCCATAGAAAATGGGGTCAAGTTCCACCATCATTTTGTGCAAGTCTGCAACCTTATTTAATTCTCGGTGAGGGGTGGTTAACAGACTGTTGAGCATTTCCAAACGCAAGTCGCGTTCTGCGGTATTCATGACAACCTCCTTTAATGAAAAGAATGGAGGCAAATGTCGCACGCTTTGACTAAAAATAGTGCCGCACAAGTTCAGAAAGCTGTTGGGTTTACCGTGGCAGGGTAAGGATGTATGCTTTCTTTGTTAGGGCGCGGCGACAACTGCCATTTTTTGTGAGTAAAAATTGGGTTGAGTAAAGGGCGACCCGATCATCTGTAGGGGCGGGTTTTACCGATAACATACAAGCAAAAACTGGTAACTTTTGTAAACCCGCCCTGTTTCCAGAGTTTTTAGTGAGTGCAAGCGGGTCACCCCTACATCCGAACCAAAGGTGACATCCTCAAATGAGGGTTAATGATTTAACCTGTGCCAAAATTTAAAACGTTTTAACTGACATCGACGTTTCCCCCGTAATGTTCAAGCTAACGCGCAAGTCAAAAAAGCTGTTGGTTCATACACGGGAATCGAACCCGCGACACATCGATTTCAAGTCGATTGCTCTACCAGTGAGCTAGTATGTAAGCTTTTTCAGTTTGGGCGCGTTAGCGCTGTTTATTTCTTCGGGCAAAATTGAATGGATGAATCACTTCGCGCAAGTTAAAAAAGCCGTTATTCATACGCAGGATTTGAACCTGCATAATCTTGAGCCTAAATCAAGCGCCTTTTCCATTTGGCTAGTATGTAAGCTTTTTCGGTTGGGGCACGAAGTGAATTTCAACAGTTGGAAATAAGAGGTATCCCGCGCAAGTTAGCAAAGCCTTATGACTTGGCGCTCTATCCATTTGAGCTATAGCTGCATTGAGTGCAGCTAGTAGGACTCGAACCTACAACCTCCCGCTTCGTAGGCGGAACAGTATGTAAGCTTCACAAGTAAGGGCGCGGGATATTGAATTTTGAATTTTAGATTTTGGATTGAAGGGAATTCGGTAAATTTACCGTTATCTGTACTGATCCAAAATCTGAGTGGATTGGTGCGATCGCGCAAGTCAAAGCAGCTTGTTTTTTTACACCTCTCCAAGAGGCGGAGAGGGCAGGAATCGAACCTACAATCTGAGTTGAAGTCAGATGTTACCAGTTTGTAAGCTTCTTCAGTTGGGGCGCGATCGCACCCGTAAATATCGCTATGTATTGAGTGGGAATTCGCGCAAGTTCAAAAAGCGGTTTGTGTTTCTGAGCTACTCCCCCAAACAGCGGGGGAGAAAGGATTTGAACCTTTGACAGTTCGATTTTCAATCGAATGCTCTATCCGTTTGTATGCTTTTCTAGTCAGGGCGCGAATTCCACTTATTTCTGATGCAAATGCTTTAACCGTAAACGGCTTCAGGACGGATAATTAGGTCGCCGCTGGGACGCCGATCCACAACATAAGCGGTTAAGCGATCGCGTCCGACCTCAAAATACTGAGCAATGCGTTCCTTGACAACCGAATCCTTCATCCCAACTTGAATACCAAGCTGATTTTCTGGAATATCATAGGAACGACCTTCAAAGCGAATGTGAACCATGCTGGCACCTCCTAAAACTTGATTCGATTGGTGTTAATCAATCTATCTCTGGAGAGAACATCCTCATTTTTCTAAAACGACCAGCATTGAGTTGGGTTCACAAACACTGATAGTTCTTAGAGTAAAAAGCGCCGCTCTAAAGAATAGACCGTTTGGCTATAACGGATTTGAGCAGTCATTTGATTTAGACTGTTATCATTTGACTCTAAACGTTCTTTCTCCGTTATAGATGGGGTTGAATTTCGCTGATTCGGCTTAGTATCCCACTCGATAGGCGTGAGAACATGACGAACCAGAGGGGTATACAGGAATAACATAATGAACCGATTCCGATTACAAAAATCCTGATTGACCTTCGTGAAAATTCCCGACGTTTTATTCAATTTTCAAGGTTCAAACTGGACATTTGAGGTTGAGAGTTTTGCCTCTCATCTCTCTGTCATATATTTATACTACATAAATACTACAGACTTGTCAACAGACTGGGCAAAATTTTTTTTCGGGGAGTTCCATGTGTGGAGGTGCAGGGGGGCGGAGGAAGCCTGTAGAGACGTTCCGGTGGAACCTCTGGAACATATTGGTCGGGCAGTGAGTGGAACATCTGGAACACATTGATCGGGGCGGGTTTAGTTACTTATGGGTAAAGCTAGAAACGATAATAGTAAAACCCGCCCCTACACACGTACTACGCCTGACTAGCGAAGC
>CAKZMA010000660.1 GCA_937127375.1 uncultured Coleofasciculus sp.
TATACTGAGATTGTTCAGACAAAAGTTCAACAGGAGTTTATATGAATCCAGAACTTAAACAAGCTATCTCTGAAGGTTTAGCTAAACGGTCAGAGTTTGAACGTAGCTTGATTGAGAAAGCCTGGGAAGATGAGGCATTCCGGCAAGAGTTGCTCACCAATCCTGAAGCCGTTTATGTCAAAGAAACTGGACACGAACTTCCAGAAGGTTTCAAAATCGAGATTATTGAAGAAACCCCAGGCACGATCAAAATGGTGCTACCCCGAAATCCAGCTCCCACCGATGCGGAAGGAGAATTATCTGATGAAGCTCTCGAAGCCGTAGCAGGAGGTGGCTGGGCTCTTGCTGACAGAAGACGCTGGGTTGCTTGGGGCTAACGCAGTCCACTGGATTTTGTGACAAACGTCCAGTAATAGATGTTTGTAGAGACGTTGCATGCAACGTCTCTACAACAGGAATTATTTTGTCGCTTTTTTTACAGTTTTTTTTGAATTCTAGCATCAATTTCAATTACTAGACCGATGTCCTAGAAGACAGTCCAGTAATTGGCTCATCTGCTTCAATTGTCCCCAAATGGAACACGATACCAAATATCCCGTATTTTTACTTTTTTTGTTTGGTCACTGTTCCAGGTTTGTTGGGGAATAACGCAGTAAAATGATTTTTTTTGACAACGTTAAACAGAAGGTTAGTTATGAATCCAGAATTTAAAAATTCCATCTCTGAAGGTTTGACTAAACGGTCAGATTTTGAGCGTAGCTTGATTGAGAAAGCCTGGGAAGATGAGGCATTCCGGCAAGAATTGGTCACCAATCCTGAAGCCGTTTATGCCAAAGAAACCGGACAGGAACTTCCAGAAGGTTTCCACATTGAGATTATTGAAGAAACCCCAGGCACTATTAAACTGGTGCTACCCCGAAACCCCGCTCCCACCGATGCGGAAGGAGGATTATCTGATGAAGCTCTCGAAGCCGTAGCCGGTGGCTGGCGCGGTTTTTCCAGAAGATACTGGATTGGTTTCTAGCCTTTACCTTGAAATTGGCAACTTAAGTTGGAAACAGTTTTGCTCCCATGAAAATCACTAATCTTAGTCTATTCGATGGCAAAGAGTCACCGATAAATATCAGTCAAGTAAGAGAATTTATTCAAAATGTTAAAACCCAGAAACTGCATTGGACAGAGGAACTATCAGACAAAGAATTAGTGCAAGAATTAGGGCGAATCAGTCATGTTAAGCGTTTTTATGAGAGATGGGAAGCCGACCCAAACTTCAAGCAGCAAGTCCTGACCGACCCAAATCAAGCTGTTATCCGCTATAACCTGAATATCAACCCTAAAGACATTGAACCCTTATTGACTGAAGCTATCACTCAAACAGATGGCGAAGCAGTCCCTGTTCTTCGACCTATAGGAAATTATGAAAAATTTGTTAACGATCATATAAAGTGGTGCTACGAATTAAAGCAAATTGCAGATTCGAGCCAGGAAATTCGCTTTAAATCCTGGCGAGAGCGGCAGATGGCACGAACCCGGAGTGAGCTGAATGAGTTTCGTCAAGATCCTCCTACCATACATGCTCCGGTATGTTTTGAACTAAGTAAAGGCTGCTCTGTAGGATGTTGGTTTTGTGGTGTTTCTGCACCTCGTCTGGAGGATATTTTTACCTATAACCAGAGCAATGCGAAGCTATGGCGCGAAGTTCTGGAGTTAATGCGAGAGATACTGGGTTCTGCCGCTGGCGCAGGCTTTTGCTACTGTGCATCAGATCCCTTTGACAACCCAGACTACGAAAAACTTTGTAGCGATTTTCACGAAATATTAGGAAATTTCCCCCAAACCACAACAGCTCAACCCTTAAAAGACCCGAATCGCACGCGCTTGTTGCTGAAACTTTCACTTTCCAAAGGCTGCATGGTTAATCGCTTTTCGATTCTTTCTTTAAAAATACTTGAGCAACTTTACCAGGAGTTTAGTCCAGAAGAGTTAACATTTGTTAGATTAGTTCTTCAAAATCAAGAGTCGAGCCAAAGCAAGTCAAATTCCGGTCGTGCGCGTGAGTACAATAAGAGAAAGGCAGAAAAAAATCGGGATGTATTAGAAGATGATTCCTTTGCCGGATCGACTGCCTGTATTAGCGGGTTTTTATTCAATATGGTCGATCGCAGTGTAAAACTGATTAGCCCTTGTAATGCCGATAGTCGCTGGTCTAATGGTTATCGTATCTATGAGGAGGGGACTTTTACTAACGTTGATGACTTAAAGATTCTGCTTGAGGGAATGATAAACCGACACATGCAGCTCACAGTTAGACCCCATGACCGTATCAGCTTCCGCCGTGATCTCAAGTATGAGAGCTTACCGGATGGGTTTCAAGTTTCCAGCCGATTTGTTGCCCACAAGCTGCGTAACAAGCCCTACCTAAAACAGCTAGGAGACGTAATCCATCAAGGAGATAAGACGGCGGCAGAAATTGCTGAGTTGTTCAATCTTTTTGGCTTTTCCTCAATTAACATATATCAGTCTCTAAACCTGATGTTCAAGCAGGGACTTTTAGATGAAGAGCCGAAACCTGTAGAAACCGTAAATTTTAGGTAGAGCGACAATTAACAATATTTCTGCAGATCAGGGCTAACAAAAATCGAGAATCATCGTTGGCTAAAATTGAAAACTATTAAGGAGTTTGCGAGCAATGCCAGTCAATCAATTAAAACTTGAAAATAAAACATGGTTAGAAAATATCCGTGAGATCAGATCCTTTCTTAAAGGGGGTCAAATCGATAAATCTCATCCAATTGACCAATTATCTGACGCGGAATTAGAGAAAGACTTAAACCGAATCAGTCAGGTTAAGCGTTTTTATGAGAGATGGGAAGCCGATCCTAACTTCAAGCAGGAGTTTTTAAACAACCCTCATCAGGCAGTTCGCCGCTATAACATGAACATTGATGCTGAGGAGATTAGCCTATTGCAAGCTGATGCGATCGCGCAAAAAGACGCAACAGATACAGATACAGATCATACTCCTATCTCTGTAAAACGTTACCGAGAGTTTTATAGAGGAGTTAAGTGTGATATGTCGGATATTGCCGGCTCTAGCACTGACGCCCGTTTTAAGGCATGGCGAGAGCGGCAAATGGCTCGTTGTTCGAGTCAACTGTCTAAGTCACTTTATGACGAAATATTGCACATGACCGCCTGTTTTGAACTCAGCAAAGGCTGCTCTGTCGGATGTTGGTTTTGCGGTATTTCTGCACCTCGCCTCGGTGATATTTTTACCTATAACCATGAGAATGCCAAGTTGTGGCGTGAAGTACTGGAATTGCTGAAGAATATACATGGACCCGCTGCACAGGCAGGCTTTTGTTACTGGGCAACAGATCCACTGGACAACCCAGACTATGAAAAGTTTTGTAGTGATTTTTACGACCTATTAGGAATTTTTCCCCAAACCACAACGGCTCAAGCTTTGCGAGATCCGGCTCGCACGCGCTCATTGCTAAAATTATCGCTGTCAAAAGGCTGCATCGTTAATCGCTTCTCGATTCTTTCTTTAAAGATGTTAGACCAACTTTACCAAGAATTTAGCCCAGAGGAGTTAACGTTTGTCAGATTAGTTCTGCAAAATCCCGAGGCAGGAATTATTAAAGCTAATTCGGGTCGGGCACGGGAACGTAACCAGAGAAAGGCAGAAAAAAATAATCAAGTGCTAGATGATTCACTACCCGGAACGAATGCCTGTGTTAGCGGGTTTTTATTCAACATGGTTGAACGAAGTGTTAAACTGATTAGCCCTTGTAATGCTGATGAACGCTGGCCCAATGGTTATCGCATTTATGACGAGGGGACTTTTACTACTGTTGATGACTTGAAGATTCTGCTTGAAGGAATGATCGAAAAGCACATGCCGCTTACAATTAGACCGAATGAGCGGCTTAGTTTCCGCCGCGATCTCCACTATGAAAGCCTGCCTGATGGGTTTCAACTCTCAACAAAATTTAAAACACATAAGTTTCGCAATGATCCCTACATCAAGCAGCTAGGAGAAGCCATTCAAAAGGGAGACAAAACGGCTACAGAAATTGCTTCATTGTTTAATATATGCGGCATTCCATCGGCTTATATATTCCAATCTCTCAATCTCATGTTCAAGGAAGGAGTTTTAGATGATGAACCGAAGTAATTGAGGAAATATAGCATTTCCAAGCTGTACGTGAAAATCTTACCCCTCCCAGGGGTGGGGTTCACAACTCAAATGAAAACGCTATAGTAGGTATCATCAAAAACAATTGTTCTATAGCGGTTCTCAGTTGAATGGAATACACCTGATACCACAAAGTCTCCGAATCAGAAGATAGAGGACTTAAATTCACTCAGTTGAGAACCGCTCCAAAAGATAGACTTTGGAGATAAGCACAATGAAAACAATACCACTTTTTATTTTTGAAGAACATCATGAGGCTTTTTTTGTTTGGAATTATTCAGTTTTAAATAATTTAATTTCAAGCTCAAACAACACCTTGTTGCATGTAGATGAACACTCGGATATGGCTGTCCCTAAATTTAATTATTCAATTCATTCTATTCAGGATAAACTGCCAAAAATATACGAATTTACCTACAACGAACTCACCATTGCCAACTTTATCGTTCCAGCGATTTATCAAGGACTATTTAATCAGTTATACTGGCTATACCAAAGCACGAATGAAGGCAAGGGTTCCCAAAAACCAATTCTTATTCATTCATACAACGGGGAAGGTCAAGTGTTGATGCTGGACATTAATTGTGATCTAGGACCTTTAGCCTTTTTTAATTCGGACTTGAAAAGCGTTTTGTTTAAATCGATCAAGCCCCAGGATACATTGCCACCAAGCCAGTCTGTTGTTTTAGATATTGATTTAGATTATTTTTCTTGTAATCCCCACTACTATCACTATCAAGGGAAATTAGAGGTAACCAAAGATCAATATGATTCTTTTAATCGAGAGCCGTATAACTTTTTACGCTTTAGTCTCGGTAGTGGAATAAAATCTCAGGCAGAAAAAGGAAAGTATTACTTGCTCTTTAACCCATTAACGACGGAAGCAATTCCCAGCAAATTAAAAGTGACAAACCAGCAAATTATGAGTCGAATTGACCAATTCATAGAATTTTTGAGTAAAAATGAGATCAAGCCTCAACTGATAGACATTTGCCGTTCAAGACTGAGTGGATTTACTCCTGAAGATCAATGGCAATTTATTGAAAATAATCTGATTGATAAATTAAGCACTCTCTATAACCTAGAGATAAATTATCTCAAAGATATTTTTGTCCAAGAACGTATTGAATTGCTAGCTCAATAAAAAGCAATCCGTGTAAGTTAAAATCGTCGTTTCGCCAGGAATACTAAGATGAGTGTAAAAGAAAAACAAAAGAAAGTTGCCGTTATCGGTGGTGGTACAGCTGGGTATATGGCGGCTGCTCATATCACAAAACACTTTCCTTGTTTCGATTTATATCATATCTACGATTCTAGAATTCCCACTATTGGCGTTGGTGAGGGAACTCAAGCCAATTTTCCCGACTGGTTAGAACAGATTACTGGATTGGATTTTGATGAGTTACAGCAAAGGTGTTATGTTACTCGCAAGTTTGCGATTCAGTTTGAAAATTGGGGAACTAAAAATAAGCAATTTCTACACAATTTTCATCCAATTAAAAAAGAATATGGGTATCACATTTCAGCGAAAAGTCTCGTTAATTTACTAGAAGAACATGTATCAGCTACTCGGATTGACAAAAAAATAATTGATATAAAGAGTGATGGAATTTCCGTCCACTTAACCTTTGAAGATTTAACAAAATTAGACGTTGACTTAGCCTTTGATGCAAGTGGCTTTCCCAAAGCATTACCGAATAGCGACTCGACGGAAATATCATTAATTCCAACTAATGCGGCATTGATTCATCGAGGTTCAGCCGTTGATTTTAACTCGGCGACGAGAAGCATTGCTAGACCTTATGGTTGGATTTTTATTATACCGCTTACTACCCAAACATCTTACGGATATGTCTATAATAACTCAATTAATTCAATCAGCGAAATAGAAGCAGATTTAAATCAATTCCTTCAAGAAGAAAATGTGAAACCATTGGGAGAAGCTAAACATTTAACTTTTCCAAATTTTATGCGCCAAACTTTTTTTGATGGTTCGCTATTTAAACTTGGCAATGCTGCCTCTTTCTTAGAACCCTTGGAAGCCACAGCACTTGGTGTTACTTTAGCGCAAATTTGCTATGGTTCTCACTATTTGAAAGAGTTATCTGAATTCACCGACAGAAGCGAAAATTTTGCTCCATCTAAAGTCAAAGCATCTAATGAATTTTTGACAACTATGTTGTGGAAAGTTGCCTTGTTTGTCGGTTGGCACTATGCATGTGGATCTTGTTTTGATACAGAGTTTTGGCATTTTGCTAAATCTAATTTTAACCAAGAAATGAAAAACCTGAAAAACGAAACCTTATTACGTACATTTAAGAGATGCTTGGAAGCTGGCTCTGATTTAAATACTCAGCTATTCTTCCCTAAACTAGACTCTTTTAGAGAAACCTTTGCCGGTTTCACACCAGCAAGCTTTTGTGAGATCGGATATGGAATTGGATATTATTCCTAAAAATTAGGAC
>CAKZMA010000661.1 GCA_937127375.1 uncultured Coleofasciculus sp.
ATTTCATAGGGCGCGATCGCTTGACAAGGTTTCGGTTTTGGGGGATAATTTTTTATAATGGGAAAATGTGCCAGCCTATAGACTCGTATTTCGCGTTTGAGTAGGTGTCGGGGCTTATTTTAAATTAGAAGACAACAAAGTTGCGAGTTGGGTTTTAAACTGATTCAATTCAAACAATTCAATTGTTCTTTTTCGTAACCCTTCTGGATTGTACATTATCTTATTAGCATAGTTACCTTGGATAATTTCAGTGAGTTTGTTAGCAATATCCTCTACATTATTGGGATCAACTAAGCATCCTAATTCCCCACTAGCCAACGGTTGAACAGAACCATCTTGGTTACCGGCTAACACAGCTTTACCACAAGCTAATGCTTCTAAAAAGACAATGCCAAAGCCTTCCCCCTGGCTGGGCATAGCAAACACATCACAAAGGTTATAGTGATCGCATAATTCCTCATCTATCAAAAATCCTGGCAAAGTCACGCAATCATCGAGGTTTAAGCTGGTAATTAAGGTTTGAATCCTAGGTCTATCGTCACCTTTACCCGCGAGAATATAGTGAATATTGGGGATGTGCTGACGAATTTTGACTAAGGCATAGAGAATTTGCTCGTAGCCTTTATACTTAGCCATACGACCTAGGCGAGTTACTGTTAATATAATCGGTTGGTTGGGGTTTATATTATACCGTTTAAGCAAGTAAGTTGGTTTTGAACTTATCTGAAAATATTTTGCTTCAAAGGTATTAAACAATAGATGAATTTTTTTGGGGCTAATGTTTTGTTCTTTAATTAATCTAGTTTTTGTGTATTCACTAACAGCAATTATTTTCTCTGCTCCCTGCAATGCTAGTTTATGGGAAGTTTTTTGTGTAGACCAAACCTCGATACCATGAGCAACAAACCAGTAATTAGTTCCGTTGATCCGTTTAAGTAAATAGCAAGCGATCGCATAGTTTATATGAGTAGATAATACTAAATTTGGACGCTGCCAAATGCCTTTTAAAATTATCGTAATTGCCAAAAGTATAGTTTGTAATAATCGGGGAAAATGTCCGAAATAGTGAAATTTAGTATGCGGTAGTAATTGGAGGTTTTGCAGGTTTTTTGAATCGTTTTTATCATACTTTAGAAAAACGTCATAATTGGCATCCGGATATAAATCTTGTAATGATTTGAGCAAGAAAGCTGAATAAACCTGCACTCCTCCCTTAAATTCAAAGATATTAGGGAATATGAGATAGAAATGATTGTTTTTTAATGGGTGTTGTTGAGTCATAGTAAGATCCAAATTTACTTGAGCGTTGGTTCAACTTTTGTTTCTGATATAACTGCTAGGGATAAAAAATACAGCTCAATCGTTGTAAAGGCATAGTCTTCAATGAAAAAATCAAGCATTTGCGATGCTAAAAATAGAAGTATAAGGACAGTGACAAAATTACTCGGCTTGAGATCCGATGCTATTTTCAACAAAAAACCAATAAATATTAGTAATCCAGGTATTCCCAGTTCTGTACCTATATTTAAAAATATATTATGGGCGTGAAAACCTTTGACACCAAAAACTTCTCTTCCTATATGTTCGGCAAAAACGCCTAGTCCTATGCCTGTTATGGGTTGTTTAGTCATTTCAATAATAGCCGCTTTCCATAAAGCTAATCTCGACAAAGCTGTTGTTTTAGGATTTGATATTTCTGTCTCAATGGAACTCGGATGAGATGTGTTTTGATTCACTAGATTAATGGTTGTTTGAGGATTGGCTATTTTTGCCTCAAGGAAATTATTGTTAGTAAAGTTTTGATTCAATAGCTCAAATGAAGGAAATATATTATTATTAACTAATCCTAGTTTATAATTAGCAGCAGGATACAATAAAATACAAAAAATTAACAATAAAGACAATAAAATAAACTTAATCCTGTTGATTATTTTTGTTTGCATAAGTAGAACTAAACCTAAAATAAACACTAACCATGCATTTCGGCTGGTAGAAATGGCGATGGAAATAACCAACAGGACTTCGCTGATATATAAGTAAATTGTAGAAATAATTTTTTTCTGGTATAGAATCAGAGTCAAACTCGCGCCTATCGCCATTAAAACGCCAAACTGATTGGGGTTTTGCATGATTGAACCAATCTGAGGATGGAAGCTGGGATATTTTAAAAGTCTAAACATCCACATTTTGGGAAAGACTATTTCTACCCAACCTAAAATAGCTATGAATTGGATTAAAACTAATAGAGTTAGGCAGTAATATTTTATGTTTTTCTGCTGGGTAAAGTTGAGTCTTAAAAAAGCAATAAATATGAAAAAATAAGTGGAGTATTTGAGCGTGTAAGTTAGGGCAGTGGTTGGAAAATTGCTAAAAAATGTACAGATCCATATCCAGATATATAATAATCCGATAGCTACCAATACTTTTTTGTGAATAATACAAAATTCTTTTAGGGTGTTTAGATCTGATAAAATTAATATTGTGGAAAATAAAGGAAGCAAGAGATAATGAATACTCAAGCTAGAAGAGCTAAAATAGTTAAATTTTACCCGACTCAGGAGAGATGAACATAGCAAACCTATATAACATATCGTTATGACGATATTTCCTTTTTTTTGTTGAGTAATCATTTTTAGGGTTTAATAGGATGCATTAGACATGATCAGAGTCATTGTAATTCTTTTCGTCTCAATCTTGCTGTAATGCACCACTATACGTTGCCTAATTCATAGGGCAAAAAAGGTGGGCATTGCCCACCCGATAGGATTACTGCAACTGTTCAATTAACTGGCGTTTGGCTGTATCCAAAGCTTCCGGTAACTTACTGGAATCTCGTCCTCCAGCTTGGGCTAAGTTGGGGCGTCCCCCACCGCCACCGCCGCAAAGTTTGGCAATTCCACC